>JARRNW010000037.1:0-18115 GCA_037384565.1 Candidatus Thiodiazotropha sp. | reverse complement strand
AGCGATCTGGTGAGCGTCAACGGCGACCTGACCCTCGACGGCGGTCTCAACATCACAACCCTAACCGGCTTCGGTGTCGGCAGCTATCGCCTGTTCAACTACAGCGGAAACCTGACAGATAACACCCTCACTGTCGCTCCACTACCCGTGGGTTATGAAGCATCGATCGATACTTCCACTGCCGGTCAGGTTAACTTGATCGTCAGCAATACCACTTACCCGATCACCCTGTTGGATGACGGTCATGGCGCTCTCGACTGCAGCCCTAACCCGGTCACCCATGGCAGCAGCGCCACTTGCACCGTCACCCCTGATACCGGTTACAGCATCGCCAGTGTCAGCGGCTGCGCCGGCAGCCTTAGCGGCGACAGCTATACCACCGGGGCCATCACCGCTAACTGCACGGTGAGCGCCAGTTTCAGCCTGAACGTCTACACAGTCTCCGCCGGAAGCAGTGGTCATGGCAGCATCAGCCCGGCGAGCATTGTCGTAAACCATGGCGGAAACGCTAGCTTTAGCGTCACCCCGGATAGTGACTATGAGCTTGCCAGCGTCAGCGGCTGCGGCGGCAGCCTCTCGGGCAACACCTATACAACCGGGGCCATCACCGCCGAAACGACTACACGGTCTACACCAGAAGCAGCAGCGGCGGCAGCATCAGCCCGGAAAGCATGCACGTGAGCCGTGGTGAGAGCGCCAGCTTTAGCGTCACCCCGGATAGCCACTATGAACTCGCTGGTGTCAGCGGTTGCGGCGGCAGCCTGAGTGGTGACATCTACACCACCGGTGGCGTTGTCGCCGCGTGTACAGTCGAAGCCAATTTTAAGCTTGTCCTGACGCTGGAGACTGAGCAGGGGCCTCTCCCCACAAACCCGGTGCTGGAGAGTGGTCAGATGCTGCAATTTTCCCTCAGCGACAGTGAGCGATTCCAGGTCAGCGTGGAGCCTAATGACAATGGGTTCTCTCTCGAACTGGAGGAGCTGGAGGGGGGGCAGTATCGTTTTATCCCGCCCAGCAGCGGCGCCTTCGCCGGTGAGTACCTTATCGTTATCACCGATACCACCACCGGCGCCCAACAGACCATCGTGGTGAGTGTCCCACTACAGATCGAACTGTCGAACCCAGCCATGCTGACCTTGGGTGAATACAGCGAGAGCGAGATAGTTGTCCGCGGCGCGACGGCCGGGAGTGTCGTTAACGTCGAGATCAGCTCAGCCGAGAGTGACGTCCTGCCACTGCGCTTTAACGCCACGCTGGTGGCGGCCGACGATGCCGAGAACGGGAATCCGGCTACGGGAACCATCTTTGCCGATGCGACCGAGACAAGCATCTTGTTTGAGGTGAATGTTGAGGTGGCGGGCTATCCGGGCAATAGCACCGCCATGCAACTGCAACCGGCCACCACCCTGAGTGGCTACCTGTATGACTTTAGCGGTCCGGTAAGTGATGTAGTAGTGGTCTTGGAGCAAACTGACGCGAGCGAGGGAGCGGACCTGGGATTCCAGACCCTATCGGATGAGCAGGGGCGGTTCACGCTCTATACCCCACCTATCGAGGAGGGGGATGGGTACTCCCTGCTGCTGGACAGCGCTGCCCACCAGCCCAAGAGCCTGCCTGCCATGGAGTGCCTGCAGGGGTACGGGGGCTGTGATGTTGAGTTGCTCCCCACCAGCGACAAGGTGGAGGTCATCGAGGATACCGGCCAGAACAATAATGGGGGAGGCGGCGCCCTACAGTTGTGGGATCTGCTGATGGCCGTTCTGTTGTTGCCGTTCTGTCGGCGCGCTAATGCACGCGGCCGATAGCTTAAGCTGACACCCCTTAGGTTCGTCCAGTGGGTGGCGGTCTGCAGCTGGTGAGCCAGGGTGAGGCGGCGCTATCGGTGTCTCGGGTGCACCGCCTCTCTACGCAATGCGTAGGAAGGTGAGCTTGATTCCAGCCGGGCCTCACCTATCGATTGCCACATTCTGCCTATTATTGATTTAAAAGACAGACTCGTTAAGGGATTCTTGTTCCCATAAAATAATATCTATACATTGCCACACAAAAGTAAATTGAACAGTTGAGAAATGCCTGTTGAAAGTGGTAGATTCACGCGAATATTTTACTTTTTAAATAGGGAGGAATGTTGTGGCATTGGAAGTACAAAAGGGAAACGTGAGTATTCTCACGGCTATTTTGCTTCTCTCACTCAATATTTTTGGTTGTGCTAGTCAAGAAACAAGGTCCAATTTGAGGGCATCCGGTCTGCTAATCAATAAAAATCCGGTTAAAAAAATCGCTATTGTCGGAACGGCGCAGGTTATGCGGCCAAGGATGGGGGGTAAGGATGCAATACTTAGTCTCTCGTCCAGTAAAATGCTGCTGGAAGATTCTCTGCCAAGGTTAAAATCAGCATTTAACAATAAAGGGTATCAGGTTGTCTACGCTGAGCCAGCCGGTGTTGGCTATTATTGGCGTGGGCCTGATGATTATTGGGTATACGATTACAGCGCCAAAAAGAAAGGGGTAGGTTCTGACAAATGGCGCGTGGAATCGATGAATCCAGTCTATGTGTATCCCGGAATGAAGAAACACAGACTCATAGGAACAGCCGCTAGGAAAGAGTTTGAACGCCTGAACGACTATATCAGCATGGGACGACTTCCAGTCTATTTGCCAGATTATGGCAATGTCACGGCAATCGCGAAACAGACTCGTGCTGACACGGTCTGTTTTGCCCGGCTATGGGGTGAACGTTACTCAACTGCAAGGAAGGTTGGAGATTTTGCTTTAAAGGTGGCTGTCGCCTTGTTAGGAGGAGGGGTCTCTAGTGGTGGATTAAAGGAATATAAAGAGGTTAGTCTTGTCTGTGCGAATGCAAAAGCAAAACAACTGGTGTGGATGAATACCCATGTTACAGGGGGGGATCCCATTGCTGGAATTTCGGACGGAACTCAATATGTATCACAAGAGAATTCAGCAGCTGATACCTTCTTTGAACAAGCAATTACCACACTACCTAATGCGGGCCAGAGTTTCCCTGGAGATTGCAGAGTAACCAATAGAGCGAGAAAAGTCGTTAGCTGTGGTGGAGGTGGAAATGCCTCAAATCAAGTTGCGCAGTCTAACTGAAGTTAGGGAGAGCTAGAATGAAATATACACTCGTTTCTTCATTGTTTTTTATCTCATGTCTATTTACTCTGAGTGGATGCAATTCAATGCAGGCCATTCACGCTTCAGCGCTGGATGGTGACATTGGCAGCGTCCAAAACCTAGTTAATAAAGGTGCGGATGTCGAGCAGAAAAACAGCGCAAGTGGTGAGTACGAAGGTTTTACACCTTTGATGATGGCTATCAATAATGGCCACGAAGAGGTAGTACGATATCTTTTGGATAGTGGTGCAGATGTCAACGCATCTGGAAAACTGGGGCGAACCCCTTTGCATCTCGCGGCTTTTAACGGCATGCTGGAATTGGCTCAAACCCTAATTTCACAAGGAGCCAATGTCAATGCAAAGACCGTCGAGGGCGCTACACCGATGCATAGTGCGGCGATTGCCATTAAAAATAATGAGCAGGTGCTTCAACTTTTGCTGGCCAATGGCGCTGATGTCAATGGGGGACGTGATTCTGAAGTCGGTACACCGTTAGTATTGTCAGCCCGTTATGGCGATATCGAAGTTGCGGAAATATTGATCAGCAACGGTGCGGATATCAATGCAAAGAATGCTTCCGGTGAGAGTGCGTTGCACATTTCATCTCAGTTTGGTCGCTTGGCATTAGCGAATTTTTTGTTGAGAAACAATTGCGATGTGAATGCCTTGGATGGAGACAGCAACAGCTCATTGCATGTCGCCGCCATGAATGGCAGAAGAATGATTGCTGAGGAGCTTGTCTATCACGGGGCCAACATGCTGGGTGAAAATAATTTTGGTGATACCCCGTTGGATTGTGCTAGAGCGTATAGTAAAGATTCGGTTGTTGCATTGCTGGAGACCTTTGTAAAACCTAAAAACGAAGAGCAAGTGGTAGACGAACCTAGTGTACTTGCCAATTAATACAATGCTCCCCCGAATGCGCCTCAAGGAAGAGGCTGCACAGGCGTCAAAAAGAGATTGGAAACAAGATATCCTGGATTCCGTTGCACTCCGTCCAGGTTCTCACTGCAGAAGAGTTGGTGTATTCGATCAGCCGCTGGGTTGTCGGGTTTCTGAAGCGCCGAGGAATCCTGGAAAGCGATGAGGAAAACAGTCATGAACGCAAGGTCAAAATGCTGCTGTAGCTTACCCTCTATTCCGACTATGAGATATCAGCGCCGGATCAGGCAACGATAGGGTCAAAGGTTCAAGTTGGCTGGTCAGGCAAGCAGGTAACCGGAAACTACATCACTATCGTTCCACCAAGTGCCGCCGAAGGAGAATACAGGCAATACGCCTATACCGCACCGGTGGGGAGCATCAGATTTTGGCCAGGCAACCTCTTGAGGTATTGACGGTAGCAACTGCGCTGAAAGTGGGCAGCTACCGTTTGGAGTGGGGGAACGGATGGAATCAACACCGGGAATTCGAGATTCAGAGTGGTCAGATGACGAGGGTGAAAATCTGAATCTGTGTTAGCCGGTCAGTGTGGCGCGGCAAGCCGCACCCTACGCACGGCTTATCCGAAAATCTTCGAGGCCAACCGCGAGGTCATCAAAGACCCTGGTAAATCTAACCCCTCCAGAAAATTCGTATTCCGCTGGCGTTTTCGTGACTCGTGTAACAAAGATTTAAACCAAGGGTTGATTGGAAGATGCTTCAAGGATGATAAAGACTTACTAAAATCTTGGTTTATAGTCAGAACAAGCAGAAGTAATAGTGGAGAGTCAAGGATGAGACAAACCTACAAGATAGTGCCAAAGCTCATTGAGGCAATCCCAGCGATGAGATGGTCTGACAAGAAATACAGGAACACTTGCGTCTTGCAGCAGATGCTTCGTCATTTGTTTTGGGTCGTTTTCTTACCACTCATTCTTGTTGCCTGCGACGGAGAGTCTATTCCAGGGGGGCAGTCCGTTAATGCGCCGAGCGTCACCCTAAGGACGCCTCTCGAAGGCGCCAGCGTTGAGCTCGCCGACCTCCTCGTCGAAGGCAGCGTTAGCAACGCTGCCGCAAGCGTTGAGGTCGTGATCGTCCTTGATGATGCGACCTACAGTGTCAGTACGAGCGCTCATCCCGGCTTTAGCGCCATGATTCCCGCAGCCGAGCTCAGCCCCGGTGCGCACACGATTACGGCAACAGCCACCGATGCCGATGGCCTGACAGCGTCGACCTCGGTCCACATCACCGTCATTGATGACGCCGTCGATACCGCCGCGCCAAGCGTTACCATCACCAACCCGGTCAACGGCACAACACTGCTCCCAGGTGTGATCACCATCAGCGGTACCGCCTCGGACGATTTCGGTCTTGAAGCAGTGGAAATCAGCATTGATGGAGCTGCGGCGGTTAGCGTCACCGGTTTAGAAAACTGGGACTACAATTGGGATGCCTCTAGTGCGAGCCTGGGCACACACACCTTCACTGTTACGGCGCGTGACCGCGCTGCGAACGAATCTCAGGCGGAGATAAGCATCACGTTGAACGAGTCGATCAATACTCCCGGAGTCATCAATATATTGACACAATCCCATGATGTTGATGAAGACACAGGCTCCGTCACTTTCGTAGTTGAGCGAAGCAGAGGCACCGAGGGGGCTGTCAGTGTCGAATGGACGACAGTGGACCAGACGGCAGAGGATCAGGCCGACTACCTGGGCAACAGCGCCGTCTTTAACTGGGCGGATGGTGAAGGTGGTCAAAAGCAGGTGTCGATTCCCATTCTCGACGACACGGACCCGGAGAGTTCAGAGTACTTCAATTTCAGAATAGAAAATCCTCAGGGTGGTGTGGCTCTCGGCAACGATACGAACATTTCGATTACGATCAATGCCAATGATTCAAATGAAAATTATTTTCCTCCTGTTGGGATTCCTGCGCCAACTTTTGGAATTAATGAAAGTCATCAAATGTACGCAGGTCAAACATATGCTGCAGGTGGATTCATCTACAAAGATGCAGGTAATGGCCCTTATACTCACTATGTTGATAGGACGGCATCCAATTGCGATGATGCCAATGTTGGTGGCTATGGTGACGCCGCAAATCCTAGGTGTGGAATTCCTACCACTTTAGCAGCAGGAAGTGTGATTGAAGTGCATGGTTCTGGATATAGTTCACGTATGGCGGGTAAAACTCAATTTGTACTAACATTATCTGGAACCTCGTCAAATCCAATATTTTTTAGAGGTATTGGTAATCCACAACTTAATGCGCCTTTTCAGATAGATGGAAAGTATACAATAGTAGAAGGATTTTACTTTAATAATGTTGGCTCTCAGGTTCCTTATGCACAAAATGGTGGTTACGGGACCTCAAGGTACATTTCATTTAGAAATAATGAATTTGCAGGAAATGGTCAGAATGGTCATGGTTCTGTTCTGGGTGTTGCAACTGGAGATGAAAATAATCCTGTTGAAAATATAGTGATATTTAATAACTATATTCATGATTATGGAGATTCGGATTACACTGGAGAGAATGATTACCATGCTATTTCTCCTGGTGTAAATTCAAGAAATATTTGGATATTATATAATCACGTTCATGATATGGGTGGAGATTCTGTTCAAGTTCGTTTCTATAGTTCAGCTCCAAATTTGACCCCTCAGTATATATACATAGGGGGGAACGAGTTTCATGATGATGGTGAGAATGCGGTTGACCTTAAGGGATGTCTGGATGTAATTGTCTCTCAAAATAAAATGTACAACTATGATGGTTTTAGTGGCGACAAAGGTCCTGCCTCTATAACCTCTAATCATTACGATACTCCTAGTTCAAATGTTGCAAAAAGAGTCTGGTATGTTTTCAATGAAATGTATGATTCAGAGATGGCCAATGTAGTTTCAAGTGGACCTGATGAGATATATTTTATTGGAAATAAAATACATGGAATTACTGAAGGTCCTGCATTTAATTCCTGGGGTTCTTATAACATCCATATTCTTAACAATGTCGTATCCAATTCCATTTCTGGTCTCTCTATTTCTGGAGGAGATGGGACGCATTATTTAAGGTTAAAAGGTAATATTTTTACTGATTTGGTGAATCAAGATTATGTGATTCTAAGTAATTCAGGTTATAGCTCTAGGGCTGATATTAGTAATAATGTATTTTACTCATCAATGGGAATTCCAAACGTTGATGGAAATTCATTAAATGAAATAAATTTAGATCCTCTTCTTAATGCAGATTCTTCTTTGCAATCTTTTTCTCCCGCAATTGATACTGGTATTGAAGCCGATGCTTACCAGACTTTTGAAAATACATATGGTTTGAACATAAGGGTTGGGTTTGATGGGAATGCAAGGCCTGTAAATGGTGCGGATTGGGATATTGGCGCTTTTGAATATGGTTCAAGCGACTAGTGCATTTATTAACCCAGCACCTAAATATACCATGTTCAGCCGAAGCGTGCCCTTAGAGTTATATTGATAGAGGCTACAAGCAAGCCCTTGCTCTGCGTTGCGACTCTTGACAGGAGAGATGTGGTAGACTGAGCCCTGTATCGTCCCGCTCTATCGGCGAATATCCGTGATGGATGGTGTTGACGGACGCTGATCCTTGTTCGCCAAGCCAGAAAAGAGGACGTCCGCCGTCATCGCCGACGCAGGCCCATCATGGAGATAAAAAGAGAGAACACTGAAAACGAAAGCGCCGGGGCACCGTCGGCGAACGCTTCGCACCCTTCGCCGCTGTTACGTGAAGAGCGCAACTGCTGGGCGATAGAAACGGCAGATCGTGCAGGCGTGATCATCGACGCGGCTGATTACTTCGCCGCCTTTGCCCAGGTCTGCCGCAAGGCGACTCGACAGATACTGATCGTCGGTTGGGATTTCGACCGCCAGGAACGCCTGTTCCATGATGAGATGGCGGACAACGAAACGGATGATGAGCTAGGCGCTTTTCTGGTCTCGCTGATTCGTGAAAAGAAACATCTCAAGATCTATCTGTTGTCCTGGGACTTCAATATGATCTACGCGACCGAGCGGGAGTTGCTGCCCGCCTTGCGGCTGCGTCTGCAGAGTCCCCCGCGTTTTCATTTCCGTCTGGACGGCAAGCATCCGGGCGGAGCCTCGCACCATCAGAAACTGGTTGTGATCGACGATCGGGTCGCCTTTGTCGGCGGCATCGATCTCAGTCGCTGGCGATGGGATACCCCGGAACACAAGCCCGATGATCCGCGGCGACGCGATCCCAACGGCAAACCCTATCAGCCCTTTCACGACCTGATGATGCTGGTCGAAGGCCAGGTGGCCGCCAAACTCGGTGATCTGGCGAGAGAGCGCTGGCGCCGCTCGGGGGGCAGGCGTATTGCGCCCGTGAAGCAGGGCCGGGTGGGGGAGAGTCCCTGGCCGGAATCGGTCACAGCGTTACTCACTTCTGTACCTGTCGCCATCGCCCGCACGGAGCCCGCCTACAAAGGGCGTCGTGCGGTGTCCGAAGTCAAGCAACTCTACCTGGATGCCATCGAATCCGCCCGGGATTTCATCTATATCGAAAATCAGTACTTCACCTCACGCCTGCTGACCAAGGCGTTGCTGGCTAAATTGCAGCAGCAGGAGGGTCCGGAGGTCGTTCTGGTGCTGCCCAGGCGGACCGGAGGCTGGCTCGAGCAGGCGACCATGGATGTGTTGCGGGCGCGTGAGGTGGGTCGTCTGCGGGAGGGAGACAAATACGATAGGCTGCGGGTCTACTATCCACACCAGCCCGGATTGGGGGATGACTGTATCAGCGTGCACGCCAAGCTGCTGATCGTGGATGACCGCATTCTGCGGATCGGATCCTCCAACACCAGCAATCGCTCGATGGGGCTGGATACCGAATGCGATCTCGCGATCGAATCCCGGCAGCCGCAGGACGATGTCGCTGTTGTTATTCGCGGGACGCGACATCGGCTGCTGGCAGAACACCTGGACCGAAGCCGACAAGAAATCGCCCGTTCGGAAGCGAACGAAGGCAGTCTCATCGCTGCCATTGACTCGCTCTGTTCGTCGCAGCGCAGCTTTCGTCCGCTCACCTGTGAAATACCGGAGTCGGTGGACGAGTTGGTGCCGGATGCCAGTTTGATCGATCCGCCGGAGCCCTTCAGCTCCGATTATTTCGTGGCGCAGTATGTACCCAGCGAGGAACGCAAGCATGGCAAGCGTCGTCTGCATCTGTTTGCGACCCTCGTCGTGCTGTTGCTGGGGCTGGCTGCCGCATGGCGCTGGACGCCCATGCAGTCCTGGCTCTCACCCGATAGCCTGCAGCAGACGCTCTCTCTGGTGCCCTCGCCAGGCATGCGCACCGCCGTGGCCATCCTCGTTGTGGTGATCGCGAGTCTCGTCATGGTGCCGTTGGTTGTGCTGGCCATCATCGGCGGTGTGATTTTCGACGGTTGGCAGGCCTTTCTCTATGTCTTCGTCGGTGCGGTCCTGAGTTCCGCCCTGGGCTTCCTTTTCGGCCGCATACTCAGTAAGGGGTTCATCGACAGGCTGAGCAACTCACGGGTCAAGGAGCTGAGTAAACGGCTGGCGAAAAGGGGTACCGTTGCGGTTGCCTTGCTGCGTCTGGTGCCCGTGGCCCCCTTCACCGTGTTCAATCTGGTGGCGGGGGCCTCTCATCTGAAGTTTCGCCAGTTCCTGGTCGGCAGTCTGATCGGACTGGTACCCGGTCTCGCTGCAATCACCTTCTTCTCCAGCTCATTGTGGCGGGCAGTCACCACGCCGAATATAGAAAACCTGGCCATTGCCCTCGGTATCGGCGCGGGATTGCTCCTGGTCGCTTGGTGGATCAAGCAGTGGCTCAGGTCAGGCTAGTAGGTGATATTTCTACACCTCTTCCTGGGGTACGCCCTTCCTGTGAATGGCGGCGCCGGCGACGAACGAAACAGCGCCGGCACATGGATGCGCAGCAGCGACCCACTCAAAACACCTTGCGACCGCGAACTACCGCCGGAACAGGGTCAAGCCGGGGCTTACCGGATGGGCGCAATAGAGTCTCTAACGCAAGCGGCGCATGGCTTGCCTTCTAGCCGATCGGAGACGCTTCGAACCTGCCAGCGGACACCCGCACTGAGCGCTTTGCTCAGTGCGGGTGTCCGTATTAGGTAGTATTAGGTACTCAGTGCGGCCTCCGTTACGTGTCAGGCAGTTGGCATGCGGACGTATGTGCTTTTAGCGATCCTGTTGCTGGCAGTATGGATGCCAATCCGGGAGAGTGATTACCGCATACTCGTCACCTGTTCCACAGATAATCTGACAGGATCCTTTGATGGTAATGAGTGTGAAGGTTTGAATGCTCTCAATCGTTTTCGCTGAACAGTCTTTATCGCAGACCTCAAAGGGTGTGCGGACCCGCCTTACATCTTTGACGATACCTTCCTCATCCAATACATCCAATTTGCCATCGACCAGTTGCAGGGTTAGGCCTTCAGAAATTGTCAGTGCGATAGGCGGTTGGTGTCTTTTTTGCGGTTGGTCTCTTGTTTGCGGTTGGTCTCTTGTTTGCGGTTGGTCTCTTTTTTTGTGATACATGGTGTCACAGGCCGTGAGGAGGAAAATTACCAATATCATGAGAACAGCTTTTGTTTTCATTTCGAGTATCTCCCAGTTTTGAGGTGTCAGGTGAAAATTGCATCCAAACTTGTAGTTATTGTTCCCTGGAAATGCTTGATCCGGATCGCGGACGGCGCATTTGCCAGGTGCGAGTGTCGTGAGACAGGGAGTGGCGGCCCTCTGTCCCGATAAGGTGGATGTGAGTGTGCAGGTTCAATATGTCCTCGATAGCAGAGGCTGGTCTTCAGCCGGCGCTAGAATTGTATGGAAAATTCGCCATATACAATCCTTTCCGTGCTCAGTTCGCCGATGTTGTTGCTTTGGTCGGGATTGAACCAGGTGTTATGTTGTATATCTTCGAAATTGAAGTCTTTGTCGAATAGATTTTTGGCGCCAATGCTCAGCTTTCCGAGTCTTTTGGGTAGATCGTAAGTGATGTTCGCGTCGACCAGCCAAAAGTTGTCCTTGGCTTCGATATCACCACGGTATGTGCCTTTTTGCGTGTAGTAGGTGCTGGTGACGGATGCCGAGAAGGCGTTGTAAAAGTAGTGTCGCAAAGTGACCGGAAGCTTGTGCGTCTTAAGCTTCACAAGTTTCTGGCCTAAACCCGAATCATCGTTGGACTTGAATCGGTCGAGTTCATACTCCAGGTTGAGCAACCAATCCTCGTTGATGGTGTAGTAGAGGTAGGCGTTCAGGAGTTGGCGATCCAGTTCGATCTCGATATTTTCACTGGGGACTTCGCCATAACGAAGCCCTCTGAGATCGGAGAAGAGCGTGGATATGCCCAGGGCGACGCTGTCACTGGCAGCGGTGTCGACGCCTAGCCCGGCTCTTCTTGCGTCATTGACTAAGGTTTCCTGGAAATCGTCATAGATCTGATTGAAGCCTGCGATCTGAGTGGGTTCCAGTGTGGCGAGGGTTGTGATCAGTGGCCTTTCCCGGTACAGGGCGGCGCGCACAGAGGTGCGGTCGGTGATGTCCCAGACCAGGCCGAGCTTCGGGTTGAGCTGGTTTTCGTCATTTCCATTGTCTCTGATACCTGAAAAGTTGGTTGTAATTCGGGAGACTTCGTCTCTCGAATAGCTGGCGCCGAGCGTGAGCGCAAGATTGGGGATAGGTGAGAGATAACCGTAAGCGTAGATACTGCTGTACTTGTAGTCACTGTTGACAGCGGTGATGACATCGGGGACTCCTGGAAAGGAGAAAATACTGTCCAGACTGGTGTCTCTATTCAGTTGATTGCCACCAAAGATCAGGTTTGCCCGGTTGGCGCTGAAAATCCATTGCAGCTCCCTGTTGCGGTTTTCAGCCTCGGTCGCTGTCGATTCTCTCGAGTTGGACCGCGCATGGCGCGTGGTATCTGTGCGCGCATAATTACCCAGGAGCGTTGATCGGTTCGAGAAGGCGTGACGGAAGCCGAACCTTCGTGATCTGCCCTCTTTCTCCTCCCTGAACTCGGGTGCACTGTCCGTGGCGAAGAAGTGTTGGTTCAGATCGCCGTTCTCCTGTTCGTCATCGGAGTATTCGAACTGCACCATGGTGCTGGGGGTCAGATCGACTTGTAAAAAGGCGCTTTTTGTATCTTTGTCCAGCCAGTCCAGCTCCCTGAAGCCGTCGCTCTCGTAGTGGTATTGCGCAAGACTGATGCTGAACCGGTTATGCATGTAGGAGGCGATGACATCGTCGCCCCAGGTGCTGTTGCCGGCGGTGAAGCCGTCTATCAGCACGGAAGGTCCGCTCTGCGCGAACAGCGGGTTGAACTCATTGTATGAGAGTCGTGCCGGGCCATCCGCCAGTTGTAGTCCGCTGAGTTGCGGACGCAGCGTATGGGCGGTGAGCGGCTGCAGCAGTTTCGACTGCAACAGATCGCTCTCGACGGCACGCCGGCGCTGGGGTTGGGTGCTGTTGATGTCGGCCATGAAGCGGTGGGCGGAGAAATTGTCCGGCGCCTGGGCGAGGCTCTTGGCGCCTTGCTTGACGGCGAGTTTTTCGAATCCGAGATCGGTATAGATGCGGCCGGTTGCGGTGTTTCTTGCCGCCTGATCCTGGTCGAGCAGCTGTCTGGAACGATAGACGCCCCGGTTGTCATTCAACCTGACGGCTTGCTGTTGCGCCCGCAGCGCCGCCACCGGGCGGTTTTCCGATTGCAGCAGAATGGAGTCGTAGAACCAGGCGGTTGGGTCGTTAGGGTCAAGCAATTTCGCCATGGCGAGCTGATCGGAGGCGAGACGATCCCTTGTCTCTTCATAGTAGGCTTTTCCGAGATAGCTACGCATGAGCGCACTGTTGGGGTCGAGCAGGACGGCGACTTCCAGCTCTTTTCGACCCGCTTCCAATTCGCCGTGCCGAATCATTGCAAGGCCCAGGCCCAAGTGGGGTAGTGGCGCGGAGGAGTCGAGTTCGATCGCTTTTTTGAAAGCCGCTTTAGCGGAGTCCAGGCTGACTTTCCGGAGCGACGAAAAGCCCAGAACCGTGTGCGTCAACGAGAGATTCGGGTTGAGTGCGACGGCTTTGTCGGCGGTTTCCTGCGCGGCCCGGAGTTCTCCGTTCATCAACAGGACTTCTGCCAGACGTGCCTGGGTCAAGGCATCGTCGCCTGCCAGTTCGGCCGCTCTGGTGCTGTGCTTCAGGGCGGCCGCGATGTCGAACTGTGCCTGATCCACATAGGACTGTGCCATGTAGGCTGCAGCAGATCCGCTATTTTCGGCGATGGCCTGGCGGGCGAATTCGATCGCATCATTCAGTCGGTTTTGCGCGATGGCAGTAATGGCCTGGTGCGCCAGGGCGTATGCCGGATCGGGTTCTCCCGGCAGGGGCGGATAGTAAAGTGTCCAGGTGACAGCGTCTCGCGGATTGGCAAGCGTGGTACGCACAGGCGTCTGGTCGCGCCCCGCACGTCCTGATTGATTGGCGGCAAGGTTTATCGAACCTGCCGAGTTACTGGCAACAACCACGCCTTCGAACACAACGATTTCGGTAGCCGCATCGTCAACGCTCACGACAAACTCGGTGCCCTCTATCGACGCATTCACATAGGGTGTCTCGATTCGAAAAGAACCCTTGACCCGACTGATGAAGTGCGCGATTCCCTTGAGGATGCTGAGCCAAGAGGCGCCATCTTCGTCGGATCTGCTGATGGTCACATTGGTGTACTCATCCAGGCGAAGCAGCGTATCGTTTTCAAGGGTCAGCCCGGTACGGCTCTTCGCCCCCACCCGTATTCTGTCGCCGGGACAGAGCCACTGATTCAAAGCGACAGCGGTCCATGTCATATCTTGTTCCACGTATATTTCGACCTGGCCCTGAATGGAGACGGCCTGGGCAACAGGCGACCTGCACTCACTGGCTGACAGGGGTGGTGTGAACCAGCAAAGGAGACAGGCGGCTGCGAGACAGAGTGTGGATCTTTTACTGTGCGGTCTAGAGCTATTCTTGCTGGTCATTCTGTTAACTTGCCGCCGGTCTGTGCGGCTTCTCCCTGTGTTTTCTGATGAATGCCTCATAGGCATTTAGTTCCTGCTCTCATGAGGCTACCAGTAGCACATAAACCGTTGGTCGACAAGTACTTGATGTGGAGTCTGGGTTGTCCATCCCGGCCGGATAAGGCCCCTAGTTGAGTGGATTGATGCGACTGCTCCGGCGCTCACGGTACTGCTGAACGTAGTAGCTGCTCGGACCGTCATGGGGGTAGCGCCGGAGAATCTCTTCGAAGAGACCCAGTGCGTGGGCGCGCTTGCCCGACTTCCATACGGCGAGCGCCTCGCCAAAGCGCTGGTGTAATTCGTGGAGGTCGGGTGTCGCTTCTGCCTCGAACGCAACGACTTCGTGCAAGGTGATAGGCTGTTGCCGACCGGCCAGCATGAAGGCCCCCAACTCCCGGGTGACAATGCCCTGCAGATCGATGAGTGTCTCTTGCGAGGCGAGAATCTGGGTGCCCAGGGTTTTGTTCATGGTCTCGATACGATTGCTTGTGTTGACGATGTCGCCTACCGCCCGGTATTCGAAATGGTCGATGGCTCCCACGTGGCTCATCACCAGTTCACCGGCATGCAGTCCGATGCCGGTGGGGAGCGGCGGTTCGAGGTTGGAGCGGCTGAGTGCATGAACGATCTCAAGCGCCGCTTCGCAGGCGTGCTGTCGCAGCATGACATTGGCCTCGGTGGCGGGCCAGATGGCCAGCATCGCATCGCCGATGACATCGGAGACCACCCCGTTGCGGCGGCGCACTGGGGCAAACAGGATCTCATAATAGCGATTGAGAAGGGTTTGCAGGGCGTCCGGTTCCATGTGTTCGGCCAGACTGGTGTACTGCCGGGCATCGGAGGCGAGGCAGACCCCGAAGGCCTTGTCGCTCTGCTCCATGGCGAGCTCTTTGTCTTCGGCCAACTGGTCGATGACATCACCTGGCAGATAGTAGCCGAAGAGCTCCCGCAGCTGCTCGCGACTGTGGCGTATTTGGCGGTAGTGCCAGCTCAGCACCAGGATCATGGCCAGGGGGGTCTGCAGCACCAGCGGGGTGAACAGGGGCAGCCAGATGTGCTGCCGGGTGAAGAGCCAGTAGCTCAGGCTCAGGAAGGCCAACGCCAGGAACAGGGTGGTTACGATCCCGCTGCTGCCTGGCAGATGACGCAGCAACAGGGTGACAGCAAGACCATAGAGGGTTAGCAGCAGCATACGGCCGGGTGGACTGAGCGGTGAGAGGGTTTCACCGTGAAGCAAGTTGGCAAAGGCCGTGGCCGCGATCTCCACCCCGCTCAGATCGAGGCCGTTTGACTGGGAGAAGACCGTGTAAAAGCCATCCATCTGCCTGGGCTGGTAGTTTCCCGAGTAGCCGATGAACACCACTTTACCCCGCAGGTTCGCAACGCTTTCGCTGTCCATCTTGAGTATCTCCTGATAGGGGATGGTGGATAGGGTTGCCGGCGGCCCGTAGAGATTGAGATAGGGATTGGCCTCACTGCCGGTCAGTTGCAATACCCTCTGCAGCCGCCTCTGCTCCTTGGGGGAGAAATCCGACGATGCCAGAGTTACCCCCAGCGCGTCGCGTAGCGCCGGATCATGGCGTAGCGTCAATAACCGGTCGATGCGGTCGCTGCGGGCGATGGCTTGGCTCCGCGCATTGGCTGTCGCATTCAGTAGCTGACTGAACCGGCTGCCGTCGGGGTCGGCCAGATGGAGTAGGGCGACCATCGGCATGGAGGGCAGGGCATTATCCCCGTTGAAGGTCCAGAAGCGGCTGACGCGCACCGGTACTTTGGGCAAGACGAAGGGTGTGATATAGGTGGCGGCGTCGGCCAGTTGATCGATTGGGGGCACCAACTCCTCGATCTGCAATGTCTGTCCGCCGGCGCTGATGCGTTGTCGGTTCAGATAACCGATCAGCAGCACATTGCCGGCACGCGCGATGGAGGCGGCCAACCGGTCGTCCATCTCAGGTTCACGGGGCTGCTTGAAAAAGATATCGATGGCGATGACGGCGACACCCGCTTCACGCAGGCGGTCGATCAGTTGTGCGTGCAGTGTGCGTGGCCACTGGGGTATCTCCTCGCCGAGTCCAAGCTGGGCTGCGGTCTCTGCGTTGATGGAGACGATGGCGACCTCTTCCGGCGGTGGCCGTTCGCCGCGTAAATTGAACAGCAGGCTCAGACCGACACTCTCCTCCCAGCCGGCGGTGGGTGGGAGCACACCGCACAAGGCGCCGAGAAGACCGATCAGCAGACCGAGGCCCAAAGAACTCAGACGCCGCTTTTTGTATGCTATCATCCAGCTGTTCACGTGCCGTTTCTCCAATCCCCTGGAGGAGTGACCTACTGCCTGTTCTGAAGAGTTGTGTAGGACACTTCCTACAGAGTCCGCAGCGTGTGGATTTCGCTGGCGTCGATATCCAGGTGAATCACCCGGGCGTGGGGCAGAACTCAGCCAGGCGTCCGGTCATCGAATCGTGCCCCCAGGGCGATCAGCAGATCACTGCGGTGTAGCGCATGGTTGGTCGCCGCCGCGCCGTGCATTCCCAGTATACCCATGGATTTCATGTTGCACATCCCTGTGCTCCACACTTAGGGCGACCCTTGTCGTGCAAAGCACGAAAATGAAGAAAAAATACCGGAAAAGCGTCACCAGGCGATGACCTGTGTGCAGCGTTTGAAACGGGTTTTCAACAACGACTCAATTCCAATTTATCTTGCTGAAATGAAGAAACAATACCAATCAAAATCTCGAATAAAGTTTAACGGAGACTTTCATGAAGCGACAATACGTCGAAATAGGAGTTTGCGTCCGGTACTGCTGACCACTTCGCCTCTACTCATTTCGTTTGCGCTGTATTAGAATCGCTCGGGATTTGAGTCAAGAGTTTAAAAGGATTGACCAGTGAATAAAAAAATAATCTTAATAATTTCGCTTGTTTTGCTCACCGCATGCAATAGCAACGACCACAATGACCAGAACGCGCAAGAAGATATACTCTCTGTTACGTTCACTCTGAATAGCCTTCCCGACGAGCTGGATTACAACAAATCTGACACGCTCGATGGTCACATCGAGTATCAATGGGGCGTGACTTTCGATATTTCTGGGGACGGGGCCATTGATGCGGGTGACGTGGTACTCCAGATACTTCACTTTAAATATCCAGACATGGAACCGCAAACCGGACCAATTACCGATTTGCCAGCAGATCTTTGGGTGTATACGTCAAATACAGAGATTTCATCAGAGGCTGAGGCATCAATGCAAGTATCGGGAAATACGATTACTATTAGCATAGATAAATCAGCTTATCCGGCATTAAAACAGATCACGGGGGATACGCTGGTCTATTTTGAAACATTTGCTCATGACCCAACGGATGGGTCCTCTCAGTATGACTACTATCCGAGTTACGCCACCTTTATGAGCATGCCTGCAGACAAACATTTTACAGACGCTGAAAACGACGCAAGTCCTTCTTACATTGACCTGCTGAGTATGTCTATTTCCCTATAAAACATTATTGGCGATCTGTGGGGGCACGGTTCAGGGCCGCGGAAAAATAAACCATCCCCAAATACGCCGGATTAATGCCTGCCCTCTAGCAGGGACGAGTACTTGACGGCGGTTAGCCCTTTGACTCGGAAATGTCGAAAAAGCAGTACTGAGGATCGTCCCTGTTTGTTCTTTTCGAACGGTAAATCCAGTCATCCGCGGCACGATAGAGACTCTCCGGCGTATCGCCGTCATCGGGATAGAACCCGATCCCGATACTGGCGGAAGTGCGGATTGTAGTTCCTCTGATCTCCATGGGCTGGCTGATCAGGCGGCCATCGTCGTCACGCGCGATATCGATGCTTCCCCACGCCGGATAGGTACTGAAACCTTCGTTGACTTTGATGATTCGCCGGTGGGCGTCGGTAATGACGACTGCCTGGCTGCTGTTGAGGAACACGGATGCCGGACAAGGCCTGGGTGGCGAAT
>JARRNW010000036.1:0-16544 GCA_037384565.1 Candidatus Thiodiazotropha sp. | reverse complement strand
TGCCACTGTTACCCGGAATAGTGCTGTGGCGTTATAGGCGGTTGCGGCCTGTGGTTGCGATGTGTCTGGGGGGGTGCTGGAGTCTGGTGCAGGTCCATCAGCAGATGGCCCACTGGCTACCCGAGCGTCTGGAGGGGCGGGATCTGATCCTACTGGGCGTGGTGGAGGATCTGCCGGTTATCGAAGGGCGACTGCAGCGTTTCCCGATACGGGTACGCTCAATTCAGGATCTGCAGGGAAACCCGGTACCGGTCGGACGGGTCGAACTCAGCTGGTTCGGCCAACGATCGCCGTTACGGACGGGCGAAATCTGGCGTCTTAAGGTGCGACTAAAACAACCCCGGGGGCTGCATAATCCCATAGGTTTCGACGCAGAAAGGGCGATGCTTTCACGAAGGGTGGGCGCCCGGGGTTATGTGCGCGCCTGGGAGAAGAATCAGCGCTTGGAATCCGCAGGTATTCGCGGATCGATCAACCGGCTGCGTCAAGCCATTGCGCAGGGTCTCGATGAGTATTCCGGCACGTCACGCAATGCGGCCCTGTTCAAGGCGCTGGCAGTGGGCGACCGGCGTGGCCTGGATGCCCGGGATTGGCAGGTGTTCACTCGGACCGGTACCAACCATTTGATGGCTATCTCCGGACTCCATGTGGGGATCGTTGCCGGTTGGTCCCTTTGGCTGGGCAGTCGATTATGGCGTCGCCGCGAGGGACTTTGCCAGCGCCTGCCCAGCCTCAAGGCGGGGGCCTGGCTGTCGTTGTTCAGCGCGCTCGCCTATGCCGCTTTGGCCGGGTTTTCCCTACCCACGCAACGGGCTTTAATCATGCTGGTCGTGGTTCTGGGGGCGCTCCTACTGGGGCTTCGTGTCTCTCTGGGGCGAGGTCTGCTTTGGGCCTTGTCTCTGGTAGTACTCTGGGATCCGCTGGCACCCCTGCAGACAGGTTTCTGGCTCTCGTTCCTCGCGGTCGCCACCATCTGGTGGACGGTGGCGGGGCGCCTGCATATCGATACGGGCTGGCGACAGGGGGTATTGATACAGGGCGTGGTGACCCTGGGTCTGCTACCGGTCCTGTTCCTGTGCTTCGGCCAGGCCTCGCTCATCGCGCCCCTCGTCAATCTGGTTATGGTGCCATGGTTCAGCCTGGTGTTGGTGCCCCTGCTGCTTATCGGATTACCCCTGTTGTTGTTTTCCCAGGCAGCGACGCTCTGGTATTCGGGGTTGGGCTACCTTGCGAACCTAACCTTTCGGTTGCTCGATGGGAGCGCGTCGTTCTCCTTGGCCGCGCTCAGTTTGCCTCATGTTGATGCCTGGGTGTGGATACTCGTGTTGCTGGGGCTGCTATTGTGGCTGATGCCACGGGGCATGCCGGGACGCTGGATGGGTCTCTGGTGTTGCCTGCCACTGATGCAGATATCCCCCGAGCGGCCCGCCTCAGGAGCGTTTTGGTTGACCCTGCTGGACGTGGGCCAGGGTTTGGCCTGCGTGGTGGAGACCCGGGATCATGTGTTGCTCTATGATAGCGGTCCGGGTTCCGTGGGAGGGTACAGTGCCGCGCAGGCGGTCGTCATACCCTATCTGTTGTCCCGTGGTGTGGAACAGATCGATCGCATGATCCTGAGCAATGGTGATCAGGACCATGCGGGTGGGGCGCAGGCCTTGCAGAGCGCTTTTCCAGTAGTGTCGATGCTCAGTGGCGAGGTTGAGCGGGTGCCTGGCGCAACCGCCTGTCAGGCCGGTACACACTGGATCTGGGAAGGGGTGACTTTCCGTATCCTGCATCCGGCCGCAGAGGATCGTTTCAGTGAATCGAACAACCGTTCCTGTGTTCTACAAATCCAGACTGGTGACCAGCGGGTTCTATTACCTGGTGATGTTGAACAACGGGTGGAACGGCAACTGGTGCAGCGCTATGGGGCAACTCTGCAATCCCAGATCCTCATTGCACCACACCACGGGTCGGCGGGATCCTCGAGTAACGAACTGGTGCAAGCGGTAGCGCCGGACTGGGTCCTGTTCTCCACGGGGTATCGAAACCTGTATGATTTCCCGAAACGGGAAGTGGTGGAACGCTGGCGCGGCCAGGGGGCCTTTGCCCTGAATACCGCGCAGGATGGCGCTATTCAATTTCGCATCAGCCCGGTCACGCACCTGGGTCGGCCCGAGCGCTACTGTGCTGATCCCTCACACTACTGGCAAAATTGTCCGGTAAGTGATTTCCGGTATGTGTCGGCAAGGGATGCGGGGTTGGCAAAAGATGCTTCCGGTGATGGGCAATAAGCGCGGGAATCGAGTATGATTCCGGGATGGTCAGGTCCCCGGGTGGGGGGCGATCCTGTCTCACGGGATCCGAACAATCATAGAGAACGAACAAGGAACCAGATACGTGTTTGAGTTAGTGAAATCGGGTGGCTTGCTGATGCTGCCCATCATCGCCTGTTCCATCGCCGCGTTGGGTATCGTGATCGAACGGTTCTGGTCACTGCAGCGTAAAAAGGTCATGCCCGATTATCTGATGAAACAGATCCTGCAGCTGCACAAGGACAAAAAGCTCAATCTTGCGGACATTAAGAAGCTCAAGACCAGTTCCCCCCTGGGACGTATCCTCGCGGCTGGACTGATCAACCGCAATCACGACAAGGATGTGATGAAAGAGGCGATCGAGGAGGTCGGTCGTCAGGTGGTGCACGAACTGGAGCGCTATCTGAACACCCTGGGAACCATCGCTTCGATTTCACCCTTACTGGGTCTGCTCGGTACCGTGATTGGTATGATCAAGGTGTTCAGTGTGATCGTAACCGCGGGGGTCGGTGACCCTGGGGTATTGGCCGGCGGTATCTCAGAGGCCCTGATCACCACCGCTGCCGGCCTCTCGGTGGCGATTCCCAGCCTGATGTTTCATCGCTATTTCAGTGGACTGATCGATCAATTGGTGATCGGCATGGAAGAGCAGGCGCTCAAACTCGTCGAATTGATTCACGGACAGCGAGAGAGTTGAGATGAATCTCAGGGGCAAGCTGCGCAAATCATCGCCCGAGGTCGACATCACACCGCTCATCGATGTGGTGTTCCTGTTGCTGATCTTTTTCATGGTGTCAACCACCTTTGACCGGGAGAGCCAGATCCTGATCGAACTTCCGGAGGCGTCAGGCGAAGAGGTCGAGCACACCACCAAGGAGCTGGACATCACCATCAACGCCTCGGGTACCTTCTTTGTCAACCAGCGCGAGGTGGTCAATACCGAAATCGCGACACTCATGACGGCGATCAGCAAGGAAATCGGCGATAAGCGGGATCTTCCTGTGATCATCAACGCAGACGCCAAAACCCCTCATCAATCGGTGATGACCGCCATGGACGCGGCGAGTCAACTGGGATTGACCAAGATGACATTCGCCGCCCACCAGCCGGCTGAATGAGGTTGCGCCACCGTTGAATGCCCTCGAAGCCGCCTGGGGGAGTCGCCGTCACCCACTCACCTTCGTTCTATTGCCCTTGAGTGGTCTTTTCTGCCTCGTGAGTGCCCTGCGGCGTCGTCTCTATCGCTGGGGACTGTTGAAACAGGCGCGGGTGGAAGTGCCGGTCATCATCGTGGGCAATCTGACCGTGGGCGGGACCGGCAAGACACCTCTGGTGATCTGGTTGGTAACGACTCTGCGGAGCCTGGGTTATACACCGGGCATCGTCACCCGGGGGTATGGCGGGGACGCCACAACCTGGCCGGTGGAGGTTAACGAGCACAGCCTGGCCTCAGAGGTGGGGGATGAAGCGCTGCTGCTCAAACGGCGTGCCGCATGTCCGGTCTATGCCGCGCCGCGCCGGATCGATGCCGCACGGCGTCTGCTCTCGGAACAGGTCTGCGATGTGATTGTCTGCGATGACGGACTGCAGCACTATGCCCTGAAACGGGATCTGGAAATTGTAGTGGTCGACGGCATTCGGCGGTTTGGCAACGGCTACTGCCTGCCCGCCGGCCCACTGCGCGAATTACCCGCCCGTCTAGCCGAAGTGGATCTCGTGATCGTCAACGGTGAAGCAAGAGACGATGAGTTTGCCATGCAGGTAGCGGGGGATACGGCACAGGCTTTGGACGGCAAGCAACCCCCCAGACCCCTTGCGGATTTCACCCACCAACCGATACACGCCGTGGCGGGTATCGGCCGCCCGGAACGCTTTTTTTCCATGCTCGAAGCGACGGGCCTGAGGTTGCACCGTCATCCGTTTCCAGACCATCATGCCTTTCACGCGGAGGATTTTCAGCCATTTCTTGGCGAGACGGTTCTCATGACTGAGAAAGATGCGGTAAAGTGCGAGACATTCGCTGATCACCGGCATTGGTATGTCCCGGCCGAAGCTCGGGTGGATCGCGGTTTTGAAGATCAACTGAAAGTATTGATGAAAAGGCTGAGAAATGGACAGAAAACTGCTTGATATCCTGGTATGCCCGGTGTGCAAGGGGAAGCTTATTTATGACAAGAAGGCCCAGGAGCTGATTTGTCGCGGGGATCGACTGGCCTATCCGATTCGGGATGATATCCCAATCATGCTGGAGGAGGAGGCGAGACGACTCGCCGATGATGAAGAGGTGCCGGAAAGTTGACTGACCTGTCCTTCAAGGTGGTGATACCGGCGCGCTATGCCTCGGTGCGGCTGCCGGGTAAACCCCTGCTGGATATTGCGGGCAAGCCAATGATCCAGCATGTCTTTGAGCGTGCCATGGAGAGTGGCGCCGGGGAAGTGGTGATTGCAACGGATGATGAGCGAATTCGCGATGCATGCCGTTCATTCGGCGCTGATGTGTGCCTCACCGGGACGAATCATCGCAGTGGTTCGGACCGGATCGCCGAGGTGATATCCCAGAGAGACTGGTCCGAGGATGAGATCGTGGTGAACCTGCAGGGTGACGAACCCTGCATGCCGGCCGCGTTGTTAAGTCAAGTCGCACAGGACATGGATCGGCATGCGCTGGCGGTCATGACGACCCTGTCTACTCCAATTAACGACCGCAAGATCCTGTTCGATCCCCACGTGGTCAAGGTGGTGACCGATCAGCAGGGTTATGCCCTCTATTTCAGTCGCGCTCCGATTCCCTGGCACCGGGACGAGTTCATGGAGGCGAACAAACCACTACCTGGGGATGTGGGCTTTTCTCGTCACATCGGCCTGTATGCCTACCGGGCAGGATACCTGAGGCGTTTTATCAGCTTCGACCATGCACCGATCGAACGGGCTGAGTCCCTGGAGCAGCTACGGGTTCTCTGGCATGGCGACAAAATCCATGTCAGTACCGCTGAAACCGCGCCGGGGCAGGGGGTTGATACCCGGGATGATCTGCAAAAGGTTATTGAGCAACTCAGTTGATTAATTTGTAAAATAATTCGACGGGTTGTGGAGTAGATCGAGTGATATCACGTAGTGGATCCCGGGCGTTGGGTCAATATCTGTCGATGTTTTTTACAAAAATATTGTAAGAAACTGTAAAAACAGGTTAAGGAGGTTTTGTAAGTATTTGTAATATTAGTAAATATGCAGAAGTGGCATAAACGCTGCTTGAATAAGCACCATTCAATTATAATAAATGTGACTTGTTTCTCAGAAATGCAGTAGCGGAACAAGGCCGAACAGGATGATTAGGGGATATTGAATGGTATCGGCAAAAGAGAAAAACAGCAGTACATTGGATCTTATCACCCGGCTGAAACTGTCTTCTCAAACCAGGCTGCTGCAAAAAGCTGAAGACATTTCCCATCAACCATCGAACGCCGATGACAAGACGTTCCAGTTCGTGAACCGGAAGGGTCTCGAAAACCACCGATACTTGAGCCGTCCGACCAGTGTTCCTACCAATTCCGAAGAAGAGGAGCGCAAACGTATATCCCGAGAACTGCATGACGGACTGGGTCAATTGCTAACCAGCATCAATCTTCACGTGCAGGGTTGTCTCGATCGCTGCGATCAAGAGGATCTTTTCGCAGATCCGGCAGGTCGTCAACAACGGAATTCCCTCGAATCGATCTCCGAGATGGTCAAACAGGCGATTACCGAGGTGCGTTCAATCTGCAGGGCGATCCGGCCTGCCATTCTGGACGATCTTGGGGTGGTTGCCGCCATTGCCTGGCAATGCCGGCAAATCTCCTCGGGGTGTGACGCGCTTGAGGTGCTGACCGACTTCGATATCAATGAAGACGTCATCACGGAAGAGTGCAAGACTGTCATCTACCGGATCGTTCAAGAGTCCCTGAACAATGCGCTCAAGTACGCACAGGCCAGGAGCATCAGTGTTTCACTACTGCAGTCACATGACGCGATACATCTGGTGATTACGGATGACGGAGTAGGATTCGATCCTTCGCAAATCCAGGGAAAACGGGGTTTGGGCCTGGTTGGTATGCGGGAGCGGGCGGAATCGGTGCGGGGAAGATTGCGTATCGACACCGGTCTCAATCAGGGGGTTCAGATCCGCGTCTCTTTTCCTCTGCTTATTTCGGAGCTCAACGGCTGATTATACCTTTTTCCAGGGCGTAGGTGGTCAGTGCCGAAACACTGTGCAGGTCGAGCTTTTTCATCAGATTGGCGCGATGCTTTTCCACGGTTTTCACGCTGATGCACAGGTAATCCGCCATGCTCTTGTTGGTGTGGCCTTCCGCGACCAGTTTTAGGATCTGACGTTCTCTCTGGGTTACGGTATCCCAACGAGTGAGGGGCTCCTGATGGACACTGTTGGTGTGTAGATAACTGTTGACTACCTTTTCCGTGATCTCGGCGCTCAGGTAGGTTTTACCCTCCAGTACCCGTTCCGCGGCAACCATCAATTCGTTTTGGGTGGCATCCTTGAGGACATACCCGTTGGCACCCGCTTTCAAGCTCGCGAGAACATACTCCTCCTCGTTGTGTACGGTGAGTACCAGGGTTTTGACCTCGGGCATGCGTTCTTTGATTTCCCGTACCGCATCCATGCCGTTCAATCCCGGCATACTCAGATCCATGATCACCAGATCGGGCTTCAATTCAACGGTTCTGCGAATCGCGTCCTTGCCGTTGTCCGCCTCACCAATGACCTGAAAATCCGGGTTCGAGGTCAACAACGCCTTCAGTCCAGCGCGCAGTATGGTGTGATCCTCTGCAATAACGATGGTTTTAGTATCAGAGCTCATGCGTTGTTCGTGTTGTCAATGGCACTGTTTGATTGACTTAAGTAAGTGCGATTAGATTGAAACCCGTTAAATACATGCAAGTATAGGTTGATACTCGCGAAATCTGTTGCTTCGGAAGTTTTACTCCGGCTGCGCATTCACATAAAGACAAATATGTCATCGGAAAGCCCAAAGCGCCATATCCACTTCTTTGCAACTCTACCCTCAAGGTAGGGTTTCACCCCCCGCAATACTACATATTTTTCAGCGTTCAGCAGTGGGGTACAGCCCCCTCCAAAGGCGTAGTTGCACGCAAAGACCCCCCTTTTTTAGCAACGTAAGATTCAACTTAAGAACCGGGAAAGGGGAAGCCACGCCTGGATGGTCCGGCAGGCAACCTCGGAATCTTTGATGACCCACTGGGGTTTGGAGAAAAAAACCATGATAAATGAAAATCAGGGTTACACGAACAGAGTCGTGATGTTGCTGACGTCAATGACTCTGCTGTTGTTGTCCTCCACCGTCAATGCCGCGCAATTCAACCTGAATGTGGTTGATCACGCGGGCAATGCAGTGACTGGCTTTCGCTGGATAATTGAAAAGGATACGACCTTCGCAGTCGATCCCGCCAATCCCAGCACCGATCCGGACAGTCTCTTATCCCTGGGTTTTCATAGCAGCCACCACCCGGTAGCTACCGGCGAGACGGACGCCAGCAGCCTGAATGGTCAGACTGACGGTTCCGCGGTCACAATCACCAACATCGCGCCCGGCCGTTACTACGTCTCGGTGCTGCCCTTCGCGGATCACAGCATCAGCGGTGGCCCGGTCACAGTCCTGGCCGATGCGGACGATCCGGGTAATGTTGCGGATGACCTGACGGTTACGGTGGAGGCACATCCGATCCCCACCGCGCAGATCTCCATCTACCTATTCCATGACAACAGCCCAATCAACGGTGCTCCCGACTTGCCGGAGGAGACCAACCCGGCACAGGGTGAACCAGGACATGTGGACTGGACCCAGTTCAACCTGTTCCTCGAAGAGCCGGGTGGCCGTTACGGCATGGCCGGTGGACAGGTCATTCAGGACGCCTTCGGTAATCCACTGGGTACCGTGTACCGTGAAGATTGCGCTATCGATCACCAGCCGGATACTGACCCCCTGACCAATTTTATCTGTTACGTAGACGGGGCTCCGATCGTCGAATCCCTCGGCAACGGCACCCTGCAGCCGAACAGTGAAGGCCTGTTGATGGTCAAGAACCTGGCCCCCGGTAAGTACGGCATCATCATCAACCCACCCACCAAGGCGGGCAATGAATCTACAGGATGGGTCCAGACCAGCACTATCGAAGGCACCCGGGTCATCGATGCCTGGGTTAAAGCCAACGAGCCGGCTGCTTTCGTGGAGTTCGGTCCTCCCGGCCCCCATGTTTTTGTTGGTTTCATCAAATCCACTGAAGATGGCGGATTCCCGCCGTTGCAGGGTAATGCAACGATTACCGGCACGGTCACCGACATCCACATGTCCCGCCCACCGTACTCTCAGTTTTACAGCGGTCGTGATTTTCCGGGTTGCTGGATTGGCTTGAATGATATGGCTGGCGGCGGTATCGGTACCGGTGTCTACGCCACTCCCTGCGATGGCAGCAGCGGTTTCTCGATTCCCAACGTGCCTCCCGGCAGCTACAACATCGTAGTGTTTGACACCAATCTGGACGTTGTAATCAGCGCTCAGCCCGTCACGGTGGACGCTGGAGGCGCCACCTGTAACGGAGGCGGTTCCTGTGCGCTGGGCGACATCGGTGTCTTCAACTGGTTTGCCCGGCTCAACACCAGTGTGTTTAACGACATCAACCAGAACGGCTTCCAGGATATCGGCGAGGAGGGCATTGGTCCGGAGAGCCAGAGTGTGACCCTGCGCTGGCGCGATGGCACTATGTACCAGAGCTTCCCCACTGATGGGGATGGCAATGCGCCTTTCGATGAGAAGTTCCCCTTCTTCAACTGGCTGGTGGCTGAGGTCAGTTTCACCAACAAGAAAGCCACCGGCGCCACCTTTGTGGTCGATGCCGGCGGTCCGGTGGACAAGGCCAACACCGGGTTTCCGGGCTTCGGTGAACTGACCCCGGTGGCTCACTGCAGCGACAAGTCTCAGTACGATCCCGCGACCAATTCGTGCCCCGGGTACGAAGTCAACAACCCGAATACGGGTGACAACTTCTCGCGCACCGTGGTCGGTCCGGTTCTGACCCAGGGCGTCCAGGCGTTCCTCGGACAGACCAATGTACTGCAGTTTGGCAAGACCGATTACATCAGTTTCACCCCCGCAGTCTTACCGACGGTGGGTAACCCGCAATTTGTCCCGCCAAAGTTCGTGGGTGAGAACGGGGGTATTTCGGGTATCGTTTATTACGCCACCACCCGTGCGGAGGACAATCCGGAAGAGGCCGCTGCGGAGGTGTGGGAACCGGGTGTACCCCGTGTTCAGTTCGCCCTCTATGCTGACGGTGACATCGACTCCTTCCCCACTGGAGCCTCTTTCCCGAACGGCATCGATGCCCTGGGTAGCACCACTTACGGTGACATCGACTGGAACGGTGATGGCATCGCGGATGCCGACGATGGCATGATCGATGATATCGACCAGAACGGTTGTATCGGTTATGCCGACGTCAACAACTACCCATTCGATGACTTCCCGGGTCCGGGTGACATCGACTACGGTTGGGTGTCGGAACCGGGTTCCACTGATCCGAATCACCTCTGCGCTGAATCTGCGGCCAACCGCAACGGTCAGTTCGATCTGCATGATGCACTGCAGGTGGCCTACAGCGACAGCTGGGATGACAACCTGCCCACTGGCTGCCAGGGACGCAACAACGTGCCCGGTTCCGTGGTCGCCCCGGCGGTCAGCGATGACCGCTGCTTCGACGGACTGCGCAATTACAACCAGGTGGCTGATGGGGTGTTCGATGGCGGCTATGCCTTCTCCGAATACGACCTGGCGCACATTACAGCGGTCAATCCCGGTGCAGCGGCGGCGATCAACAGCTACCTGACTCAGGCAGAGAACGCTGTCCGCACCTATGGCGACCCGGATCCGGTTGTCGCCGCCAACCTGGCTGACAACCTGCAACTGGGTCTGCTGCCGAATGACTATATCGTGCAGATGAACACGCCTCCGGGCATGAAGAACCTGAGCGAACACCACAAGAACGTAGACTTCGGTGACGAGTACATCCCCCAGGAGGGCCAGGGTATCGAACCGACCCTGCAGGCACTGCCCCCGGTCTGCGTGGGTGAATCCCATGTGGTACCTCAGTATCTGGCTATGGTCACCAAGGACGGCAGCGGTGACGCCGGTGCCGGTGGCGCCAACCTGGTCGATATTGCCCTGCTGGGTGATGAGACGGTCTATGCGCCCTTTGCCGGCGACACCCGTCCTTCCTGTGATATGAAGGAAGTGCCCCTCTCATCGGCGCAGAACGCGGCGGCTGAGTTCTTCGTCATGACCGACGTGCCGAAAGCGGCCAACGTTACGGGCATGATCCTCAACGACCTGGCCAACGAGTTCAATCCGAACTCGCCGAACTTCGGTGAGAAGTATGCTCCCCCGCACACCCCGGTAGCCTTCTACGACTGGAACGGCAATCAGGTAAACCGGGTCTATGCGGACGAGCACGGGACCTACAACGCGATAGTGCCCTCGACCTTCACCGCCAATCTGCCTATGCCTTCGGGGATGTCGCCGAACATGCTGATCTCCTGTATGAACGACGCGGGTCCGATCGTGAATCCGGCTTACGATGCGAGCACGGATAACGGCTCGGGTATCGATGGTAATGGTCAGCCGAAGCTGATTGTGGATCCTTTCTTTGATCCCCGCTATAGCCAGTTCTGCTACACCTTCCAGTACATGCCGGGCACCATCACCTATCTGGATACCCCAGTGGTGCAGGTCGCGGCCTTCGCCGGTGTCGGCCAGAACCCGCTGGATTGCGAGCAGCCCGGCGATACACCGATGATCTCATCGGTTACCCGGGTTGATAATACCGGCCCGTTCGTGCTGCCTGGAGAGCAGATTCGTATCGATTCCATGGGTCAAGTTTCAGTACCCAATCCGGAATGGGATGGAGTGGATCAGGCGCTGAAGAACATTGTGCGCGATTACCGCTTCGATGCCAGCCGGAGAACCGGAACCCAGGCCTGGCTGGAGGATACGCTGGGTAACCGCATTCAGTTGACGCGGCAGGGTGCCAGCAACCGCGACATGATGTTTGCACAGGTCCCGAATACCGTGGCTCCTGGGGAGTACCAGCTTACGGTGGTCAATACGAATGGGGTGGAATCTCCGTATGGCGTCACTCTGACCGTGGGTGTCTCGGAGGGGATGGGCCGACGTAGCAATGGGGATACCTACAACGTCTGGCACGTTCCAGGCGATTTCGCCACCATCCAGGAAGCCATCGGTAATCCCCTGGAAGGTCAGACTGGTGTCGCATCGGGCGACCTGATCCTGGTGGCTCCGGGCATCTACGACGAATTGGTGATCATGTGGAAGCCGGTGAAGCTGCAGGGATGGGGCGCCGGTGCGGTGACCATCAATGCGCGTCAGTCTCCCACTGAGAAGATCATCCACTGGCGAGAACTGGCGGATTACCTGGCTAATACGGTCATCGACCAGCTGCCGGGCCAGACCCTTGCGCCATTTGGCTTCCCCGGCCTGAATGCCGGACCCTTCCCGACGGAAGAGGGCGCGGGTGTGTTCGTGGCCGGGCCGCGCCGTGGTCCGAACCGTTTCGGACACCCCGCAAACCGAGGCGCTCGCATCGATGGTTTCACCATCATCGGCGCCAGCACCGGCGGTGGTATCGTGGCCAACGGTTACAACCAGTTCCTGGCGGTGTCCAACAACCGTCTGGAGGCCAACGCGGGCTTCAATGGCGGCGGTATCCGGATCGGTCATCCAGAACTGAGCCATACCATTGCCAACGAGTCCGATCCTGCCTTCGTGGACGGGGATCCCAACCGGGCGGTAGGTTCGCTGGTCTATGACGACGCGGTCAACGATCAGGTGCGTATCCATCACAACTATGTGGTGTTCAACGGCACCCTGAACGGACCCGGTGGCGGCATCGGGCTGCACACCGGCAGTGACAATTACAAAGTCACCGACAACTTTGTCTGTGGAAACTTCAGCCAGGGCGGTGGCGGCGGTATCGCACACCTGGGTCGGTCCCGCAACGGTCTGATCGAAGACAACCGCATCGTATTCAACGAGACCTTCGCCCAGACCCCGGGTACCGCGCCTCCGGGTGGCGGCATCATGATCAGTGGTCAGCCGGCCCTGATTCCCGAGGTCGAGACCGGTCTGCTGCTATCTCCCGGTACGGGTAACGTCACCATCGACGCCAACCTGATCCGCGGCAACCTGGCCGGAGCCGGTGATGGTGGTGGCATCAGCCTGAACAGCATCAACGGTCAGGACATCGCCCAGAGCCTGGGTGCCCGGGGTCCCTGGTACCGGGTGCTGGTGTACAACAACATGATCGACAACAACGTCGCGGGTCTGGCCGCCGGCGGTATCTCCCTGAGCGATGCGCCCAAGGTCTATATCCGTAACAACACGGTGGCGAATAACGACAGCACCGCGACCGGATCGCAGGCCTTCGCGCCCAACTCGCCGAACATGTCCACGGCGATGCCGGCGGGTATCGTCTCGCGCAGCCATAGCGGCGTCATGGCCCAGTTGCTGAACGTGGATGAAGGGGCCGGTCAGGTATTCGTCGATCCCAGTGTATTCGGCAACCGTCCGGAGGGGGCACGTTTCTCCGATCCCGTACTGCGTGACACCATTGCGTATCACAACCGGTCCTTCTACTGGACCAACTTCGACGATCCGACCACCCTGGCCTTCGAGTTCAGTCTGGTGCCCGTCACCTGCGATACACCGACGGCGCCTGTGGGCAATCCGAACTGCGACATCACCAGCTTTACCTCCATGGATGGTGTGAGTTGGGATCTGGGTGTCCTGGACGGCATTGTTGAGCAGAGTGGCAATGGCGATCGGCTGAATCCGCGTCAATCCCTGCTGACGGATAGTACGCCCTATCACCGCAGCAACATCACCGGGGATCCCGGGTTCGTGAACGGGTACTTCAACGTGGGTCGCGACTCGGTGATGCTGTTCATCGAACCGGTGAGCCTGTCCACCGCAGCAGCCTTGGACGAGGGCGGTAACTTCATCCAGGTGGCCTTTGGTCCCCTGAGCCTGATCCAGCCAGTATGCGCAGGCGCCTATGATCCGGTTACCAACTTCTGCAGAACCCAGGCGGGTGGAAATGCTGACGTGCTGTTCGATTACCACCTCGGAACCGGTTCGGCCGCAATCGACCAGGGCGGTAACACACCGGCCAACGGCCCCCTGAGTGTCGACATCGACAACCAACCAAGACCGACGACCAGCGTGTCCGATATCGGCGCCGATGAGGTGCCCTGATGAAATGCGCAGATACGTTGAACGTCTGCACCAATCCACACGGCCGGAATCGATCGGCCGGGATCGGGAAGACACCGGAAACAGCGAGTTTCGTAAGAACACACTCGCAGGGGCTATCGCAGTGACGCTGTTGGGTTTCATGGGCAGTGCAGCCGCGGTGGTCAACATCCAGTGCCCGGGTACCATCAACGCCGACCCGAACGGTAACCTCGTTGTCCCCGTACAGTCCGCACAACACCCGAACGCCAAGTGTGCGAGCCTGATCGCCGGTGACAGTTTCACGGTGATGTCCGATGGTGAACCGATGTACATCTTCGGTTTTGGCAACCAGACCGGCACGGCGGAAGCGGACCTGATCGACAACGGTATTCTGGATGCGGAATTTTCCGGACCCACCATTGAACTGGAAGAGGGCGACGAGTTCTGGCTCAACCTGACCAATGTGGGCACGGTGATGCGCCCCGACCTGTTCGATCCGCACACGGTGCACTGGCACGGTTTTCCCAACGCCGCAACCGTATTCGATGGTGTGCCCGAGGTTTCGATCGCCATCAACATGGGTGGAACCCTGACCTACTACTACAACGTGGTCGAGCCGGGCACCTATCTCTACCACTGCCATGTGGAGGCGACGGAGCACATGGAGATGGGCATGTTGGCGAATCTGTATGTGCATCCTGCTCAGGACCGCACCGGTTGTACCGGCGCCACGCCTTGCCCAGTAGCGACACGGGGCGGTGGAAATGCTTCGGATGCGCCCACCGGATACACCTATAACGACAACGATGGCACCACCGCCTGGGATGTGGAAAAGGCGCTACAGGTTTCCAGCTTCGATAACGATTTTCACGACGCTGATCTGTTCGTACAGCCTTTACCGTTCGCCATGCTTCAAGGCAACTATCCGATGATCAACGGTCGCGGTTATCCCGACACCGTCACACCCGGTCCGCTGCCAGCGCCGCGGGATGATGCTTCAGGAAAGGTGACGGGTACACCGGGAGAGTTGCTCAACAACGGCACATCAACCCAGAAGCTCGATTCGACGATCAGCGTGAACCAGGGTGAACGGTTGTTGCTGAGACTCTCCAACGTAGGGCTGGATCGTTTCTGGACCCTCACCGCACCGGGGCTGAAGATGCGCATCGTCGGCACCGGCGCCAAGCAGATGCGAGGTGTGGATGGGAAGAACATCTACCGCACCACCACCTCGGTGAACTTCGGCGGTGGCGAAACCCATGATGTGATCATCGATACCGCCGGTATCGAGCCGGGCACCTACTTTCTGCATGCCACGGAACTGCATCAGATGAGCAACAGAACCCAATTCGACGGTGGCATGATCACCGAGATCGTCGTGAACTGAGCGCCGAGCCGAACTAGGAGAGAATGATGATGAGAAAATTATTCAAACAACCTGGACGGCTGATGAGCGTCCTCATGCTGGGCGTGGCCAGTCTTATGCCCTGGACACAGAGCCAGGCTGCCCATGACATACGTGGCATCACCCCAGATGGGGGCGTGTTCAATCTGTATGCCTTCCCGTTCAATATCAATCTGCCGGAAGGCACCAGTCTCTATATGTGGGGATTCGGGGACATGAATCAGGGCGCACAGGCAACGGATCCCGCAGGCAATGGTTATGCCATGCCTCAGTATCCTGCACCGACCCTGATTGTGGAAACGGGACAGACGATCACCATAAACATGACCAATTACGGTGTGCCGGATCCGGTCTCGATCGTGGTGACCGGGCATAACGTGACAGCCAGTGGCGGCAGCACCGGGCTGATTACACAGGCCGCCAATGTGGGTGAGACGGTAAGCTACACCTTTACCGCGGGTTCGCCCGGCACCTATATCTATCACAGCCTGGATGGGGTCAATCCGGGGCTGCACGCGGAGATGGGGTTGCAGGGGGTCCTGGTGGTCCGGCCAGCGGACGGCACCCGTACCGCCTACGGTGAAGGAACCGGTACCGACTACGATCAGGAGAACCTCTACCTGATGACGGAGATCGACCCCGACATCCACATGCAGATGGAGAAGGGACACTACAACCATTTCACCAACTCGGATCGTTACGCCAAGGTCTGGTTCATCAACGGGCGGGTCTTTCCAGACCTGTTTCAGGGGGACTACAACCCACTGTTTCCGAATCAGCCTTACGAATCCCTGGTCCAGGCCCACCCTGGCGATGTGGTGTTCGTGCGTAACGTGAACGCGGGACAGGACTCCCATCCCATGCATTACCACGGCGAGAACATGCGCTTCATCGGTCGTGACGGCAAGATGCTCAGCTCCGACGATGTGGTGGCGGATCTGGGGCGTTCCGACAACACCATCAACTCCGCGCCCAAGCAGACCGTCGACGCGCTGTGGACCTGGACCGGTAAGAACCTGGGTTGGGACGTCTACGGCTACACACCTCACAGTTGTAACGATACCGACGGCGATGGATTTAGCGATGCACCGGACCTAACGGAGAGTCCGGTCTGGTTCGAACACGAATGGTGTGGTGATCATAATCATCACCTGTCGGACCTGGTCAACCTGCCCGGTGTCGGCGATCTGACCGTGGGCGGCTGGTGGAGCGGCAGTCCCTTCCTCGGTGATGTGGGTGATCTGCCTCCGGGTGAAGGTGGTCTCAATCCCTACGGCGGCTACTTCCTGGTATGGCACTCCCATGCGGAAAAGGAACTCACCACCTTCAATATCTTTCCAGGGGGTAGCCTGGGTGCGGTTGTCATCCTTCCTCCCGATGTTCTGATCAACTGAGTAAGGGAAAGGGTACGCCAATGAAAAGGTCAACAACCATGAATGCCAAGATCAAACCGATTATCTTAGCTTGCTCGCTTTCTCTGATCGCAGCACCGGCGATGGCTACGGATATCTATCTTATCGCCAAGCC
>JARRNW010000035.1:0-13961 GCA_037384565.1 Candidatus Thiodiazotropha sp. | reverse complement strand
TACATATGAATCCGCCGCCTCAACCGGGCATCGGTTTCCGGCTTGATATGATCCCAGTCGAATCGCCAGTTCCAGTTGCCTTCCGTAGTACCCGGAGTGTTCATACGGTGCACCGAGTCCAGTCCGAGTACATCCTGGAATGGGATGATCGCCAAATTGGCCCGGGAAGCAAGCGCGGAGCGGATCAGTGGCCAGGGCATGACCTCGAGGGATTTTCCGAGATATTCATCCACGAATTCCCGAGTCGTATCGTCCAGGGATTTATACCAGCCCAGAGTCGTATCATTATCGTGGGTACCTGTGTAGACCACCGATTCCAGATTGTGATGAAACGGCAGGTACGGGTTATCGGCGCCACCGGAAAAGGCAAACTGAAGAATTTTCATACCCGGCAGATGGTAGGACTTGCGTAACGCATCAACCTCCGGGGTTATGACTCCCAGGTCTTCCGCGATCAACGCCAGATTGGGCAGCTTGCTATAAAGTACGCTGAACAACTCATCGCCCGGCGCCTGAACCCAGTGACCGTTGACCGCTGTAGGTTCGTTGGCGGGAATCTCCCAATAGGCCTCGAAGCCTCGAAAATGGTCGATTCTCAGCAAGTCGAAAAGGGTTGCCTGGGCACGCAGCCGGTCGATCCAAAAGTGGAATTCGTCGGCTTGCAACACATCCCACCGATACAGCGGATTTCCCCAGCGTTGTCCGGTTTCGGAGAAATAATCCGGCGGCACCCCGGCAACTACCCGGGGATGTCCGTCATCGAGCAGGTCGAACAGATCCCGATGCGCCCAGACCTCGGCGCTGTCGTGGGCGACAAATATCGGCACATCGCCGAATAACAACACCCCCCGATCATTCGCGTAGCGTTTCAGGTTCATCCATTCGGTGTAAAACAGGTACTGCTCAAAACGCGTAATATCGATCGATTCCTTCAGGCGCGCGCGAGCCATGGCCAGGGCCTGGGGTTGTCGGTCTCGTAGGGTATAGTGCCAATCCCACCAGCAGGCATTCTCCTCCTGATGCAAGGCACGAAACAGGGCATAGTCCTCAAGCCAGTGCTTCTGCTCGGCAACGAAACGCTGGAACTCATGCTGATCTTGACCACTGGCTTGCTTGCGGAATCCCTCAAAGGCCTGTTTGATCGATTCACCGCGATGCACATCGTCGATGACAGAATCCGGCATCTGTTTGAGCCAACCGCGCTCTACGGGAAGTTCCAGGCTGATCAGCCGGGGATTACCGGCATATACAGAACTGCTCTGATAGGGGGAATTGTCGTACATGGTCGGGCCGATCGGTAGAATCTGCCAAACGGTCACCCCCGAGGCCACCAGAAAGTCGACAAACCGGTAGGCGTTACACCCGAGATCACCTGCATTGGCCGGCCCAGGAAGCGAGGTGATATGTAACAGAATGCCCGCCCGTCGCTGCTTCAACAGATGGTGCATGGACAGAAGCCCGGGACTACTGGCGGCCTCATTCATCAGGCACGCTCGTTCTTTTTCATTACTCCACCCTGGGCGGGATTCCCGCTTCCTGTCGCAAACACCCGAGAGAGATACTCAGGTTTCGGTATCTCCAGAAGATCAAAGAGGTGAGAGAGCTGACTGCGGAACAGGCGCTCAAAGTCACTCACGGTAGCTCCGGGATTATAGTCTCCGAACCACCAGAACCAGTCGGACCCTTCGCAAATCGCCAGTTGCTTTTCCAGTTCCTCGCGTCGTTTCGCAGAATAGGTATTGTGCGTTAAGGCCTGATCATAGGCCTTCTTCGCCTCGCCCAGCATATCCCAGGCACGGTTCTTGTCGTGATCGCCGATCCAGGTGGTGAAGGTTCCGTAGACCCAACTGCCGGCCACCAGACGGGAGAGCCTTGGCAGGGAACGTCTGCGTCTCTTCCTCATCGTCTCGGAAAAGGTGGTCAGACGCAGGCGCGGATGACTGGCCAGACGCTTGTACATGGCACCCAGGAAATAACTGCCGTTGTAGGGGTAATACTCCCAGGCATTTTCCCCATCCATGATGATGGAGACCACTGCGTCCGGGCAATCTTTACAAGCGTCCGCAATGTTGACCAGATGGTTGATCAAATCACCGACCGCATCGTCGGCATGCCACTCACCGTAGGTGAAACCGATCAGATCCGATAGCCCATCATCCCGGAAAAATACATTCAGATGCCCTTCCTGGACCTGATACGGGGTGTGTACCCAGTTGTCCGGTAGGGGAGAATCTCCGCCACCGGCCATCAGGCTGTTGCTCAGAACCTGCTGCCCCGTGGCCACCCACTGAAATCCCTCCTCTTCGAGCATTTTCAGGGTCGATTCACTCATCCCACCCTCGGATGGCCAGCACCCCTTTGGTTGAAAACCGAAATGCTTCTTGAAGACCTCGATACCCTTGCGCACATGCCAACGGGCCCGGGAATCCCCACCGGGATATTTGTCCAGTTTCGGCATCAGAATCGAGGGTAGCGCCTCTTTGGCCGAATTCAAATCGACCATCAAGGGCAGGATGGGATGGGCATACGGCGTCACCGAAAGTTCTACCCTGCCCTGCTTTGCCAATGCCGCGTAGCGACCTGTCAATCCGTTGAGGGTATTGTAAATCGCCTCGATCACACGCCGCCGGTCGTCGCTATCGAAGCCATGCCCTTTGGCTTGCAGCGAACGGACCCGGATATCGTTCATGCGTTGGCATTCACCGACCCAGGCCAGATGGTACCAGACCAGCAGATCGACCAGATACTGATCGTTGAGATAGGGGATCATGGCTTCATGCTTGAGTGCATGGCGGGCCAGATCGGTAAGCTCTTTGAAATGCTTGAACCTTCCAATGAGGTGATGTTCATTCGCCCTCAGACAGGCGACGATCAGATCCTTACGGGACTGTACGTCGACCGGCAGCCCCGGACCGGCCAATGCGGCCAGCAGGGGATCCCGGATCAGGGTTCCCCGGTTCAACCAGGCATTGATCTGCCGGGTATAGTCATCGATCTGCTCCAGCAGTACCGGAGCGAAATTCACCACCGCCCTGGCGCCCTGTGTCTCTTCGAGATGGGCCGCCATATCGGAATAATCTTTCAACCCGTGAAGGTAGACCCAGGGCAACAGATAGTCGCTCTTTTCCGGGCCTTTGTAATAGGGCTGGTGCATATGCCAGCAAAACACGACCTGCAGGCGATTGTCCGGCCTTCTGCTACCTGACATGGTGCAGGACCTGTCCGAGCATCTCCGGAGTGACCAGCACAATCCCTGTATCGGTGACGTAAAATCGCTCGGCATCCGCCTTGGGATCGAGCCCAATCTGAGTGCCTTCCGGAATGTCGCAACCCCGGTCGATCACCGCCTTGATGATTTTGCAGTTACGCCCAATGTTCACATCGGGTAGCACCACGGTCTGATCGACCGTCGAATAGGAGTTGACCCGGACATTGGAGAACAACAGCGAGTTGATAACCTTGGCGCCGGAAATCACACAGCCGCCGGACACCATGGAGTCGACCGCCATGCCCCGACGTTCATCATCGTCGAAGACGAATTTTGCCGGTGGCAGCTGTTCCTGATAGGTCCAGATCGGCCAGGTCCTGTCGTACAGGTTGAGCGGAGGGGTGACGCCGATGAGTTCAAGATTGGCCGTCCAGAAGGCATCGATGGTACCCACATCCCGCCAATAGGCCTGTTTTCCACTGCTGGAATCCCGGAAGGGATAGGCCAGAACCCGATACCTTTCAATCACCCGAGGAATGATATCCTTGCCAAAATCATGGGATGAGTTCGTGGTATCCGCATCCTTGATCAACTGTTCGAACAGGAATTTCCGGTTGAACACATAGATACCCATCGACGCCAGGGCCAGGTTGTCCTGTCCCGGCATGGGTTTGGGATCACTCGGTTTTTCTTTAAACGCACTGATCCAGTTGTCCTCATCCACGGTCATCACGCCGAACTCCTTGGCGCTCTCCAGATCCACCGTGAGGCAACCGACGGTCATGTCGGCACCGGACTCCACATGCTCCGCAATCATGGTGCCATAATCCATTTTATAGATGTGATCACCGGCCAGGATCAGTACATAGTCGGGATCATGGCTGCGCAGAATGTCCAGGTTTTGATAGACCGCATCAGCGGTACCCTCATACCAACTGCTCTCGATCCGCTGCTGAGCTGGCAGCAACTCCACGAATTCGCCGAACTCACCGCGCAGAAATCCCCAGCCCCGCTGGATGTGCAACAACAGAGAGTGGGCCTTGTACTGGGTCAGCACTCCCACGCGACGAATGCCCGAATTAATACAGTTGGAGAGAGGAAAATCCACGATGCGAAACTTGCCGCCAAACGGTACTGCGGGTTTGGATCGCCATTTCGTCAGGTGTTTGAGCCGGGAACCGCGTCCTCCGGCCAGGATCAGTGCAAGGGTGTTTCGTGTCAATCGGCTGACAAAACGCAGGCTCTGGTCTGTCATTCAGCATACCTCCATGACTCATAGGCCACAAATCACAACACAACTTGGGCCCAGAGCGATGGGTTTCAGCACTCTGAACCAACATCGTACAAACGAAGCACGGTGACCGACAGAATCAGGGTCTTGATTACGCCACACTGCGCCAATTCCGTGTCTTTCCTGCCTGACTCCGTCCGAGCCTCCCAACTTCATATTGACCCAGTTGCTCAAGCTTTGTCATCCTCGGTACGCGATATCCGCCTGCCCGAATACGACCGATCAATACCCTCAAACAACATGAGACACTATACTAGTGTAGTGTCTTGTGCTGCAGTAGAAAATCAGAAGCCGCCCTCTGCTGCGTTGTCCTGCTTGGAAAAGGCGGGCCATTCCCTACGCAGGACGCCTTGCATAGGACGGCTTCTCGGCGCGCTGATTTCCTGCTGCAGTATAGGACACTACACTAGCTATGGTAACATCATGTCCCCTTTGAGGCGTACCATTAAGAAGTAGGTTTTCTACAATATGACAGTTCCCAAGACCGACAAAATTTCAGAAGCCATGCAACGCATTGTCGATGCGCAGCACCACGACCCGTTTGAGGTGCTTGGCCGACACGTTCAGGGTGATGTTTGTCGTGTCTGTGTGTTTCTGCCGGATGCAGAGAATCTGATGCTGGCCGAGAGCCGGACCGAAATACCCCGGGTAGCCGGGACGGACTTTTTCCAACTCGAAGGGTCCGCCGAACAAATTCCCGAACGCTACATCCTCGAATGGACCGACAAATACGGACACGTGCATCGACAGCACGACCCCTATACGTTCCCGGCCCAGTTGCCCGAATTCGATCTGCACCTGTTCAGTGAGGGCCGTCACCGCCACGCCTATCGCTTTTTTGGCGCCCACGCCCATTGCGTGGACGATGTCGCCGGTGTGCTGTTCGCGCTCTGGGCTCCCAATGCCAAACGGGTCTCGGTGGTGGGTAATTTCAATCAATGGGACGGACGAGTCAACCCGATGCGCAGTCGGGGGGGCACCGGGGTATGGGAACTGTTCATACCCGATTTGGAGATCGGCAGTCTCTACAAGTTTGAAATCCGCACTCAGTCGGGCCACACCTCCCTGAGATCGGACCCCTACGGCAACCATTTTCAGCGCCGTCCGGAGACTGCCTCCGTGGTGGTCTCGGACACCACCTTCGAATGGCATGACGAAACCTGGATCAACACCCGTTCCACTGCCAACTGGCAGCAGCAGCCCATGTCGGTCTATGAGGTTCACCTGGGGTCCTGGCGTCGGGATCCCCAGGGGGATTTTCTCAACTACCGGGAGCTGGCCCATCAGCTCTGCGAACATGTTCTGAAACTGGGATTCACCCATATCGAACTGCTGCCCATCACCGAGCATCCGTTCGACGGATCCTGGGGTTACCAGACCACGGGTTACTTTGCGCCGACCAGCCGTTACGGCACACCGGACGACTTCCGCTACTTCATCGATCACATGCACCAGCATGGTATCGGAGTCCTGCTCGACTGGGTGCCGGCACACTTCCCCAAGGACCGGCACGCACTGGCCGAGTTTGACGGGACAGCCCTGTACGAACATGAAGATCCGCGTAAGGGTGAACATCGGGACTGGGGCACCCTGATCTTCAACTTCGGCCGCAATGAAGTCCGTAATTTCCTGATCTCCAGTGCCATTTACTGGCTCGAGGAGTTCCACATCGACGGCCTGCGGGTCGATGCGGTGGCCTCGATGCTCTATCTGGATTACTCCCGGGAGCCCGGTGACTGGGTCCCCAATCAGTACGGTGGCCGGGAGAACCTGGAAGCGGTGGACTTCCTCAGAGAACTCAACAGCGTGACCCATGATCTCCACCCGGGCACCCTGATGGTCGCCGAGGAATCCACGGCCTGGCCCCAGGTTTCACGTCCCACCTGGCTGGGCGGTCTGGGTTTCAGCATGAAATGGAACATGGGCTGGATGCACGACAGCCTCTCCTACATGTCCCAGGATCCGATCTACCGTCACTATCACCACGATCTGCTGACCTTCGGTCTGCTGTATGCCTTCACCGAGAATTTCGTGCTGCCCTTCTCCCATGACGAGGTGGTACACGGCAAGGGTTCGATGCTGGATAAGATGCCCGGTGACGATTGGCAGCGTTTCGCCAATCTGCGACTGCTCTACACCTATACCTTCACCTATCCGGGCAAGAAACTGCTCTTCATGGGATGCGAATTTGCCCAGGGACGGGAATGGAACGATGCAGAAGCGTTGGAATGGTATCTGCAGGATTACCCTAACCATCAAGGCATCGCCGCCCTGCTGACAGATCTCAATCGGATCTACAAGGAGCATCCGCCACTGCATGAGGTCGACTTCGAGTACACCGGATTCGAATGGATCGACTGCCATGACAGCTCCCAATCCATCCTCAGTTATCTGCGCAGGGACCGCAATGGCAACGAGTTGCTTATGATCATGAATTTCACCCCCGTACCTCGCGAAGGTTACCGAATCGGTGTCAATGTACCCGGCACTTATCGAGAGATCATGAATTCAGACTCGGAATTCTACGGTGGCAGTAACATGGGTAACGGCAAACTCCTGGTGAGCGAGAATATTCCCTGGATGGGACGCGATCAGTCGGTTGAACTGACCCTCCCTCCACTGGGTGCCATCCTGCTGCAACGGGCTTCTGACTGATTCGGCTGCCGCTTCAGACCGCGGAATAGGCAGATATTCGTCATTCCGGGGATGCCCGAAAAGTGCTCCATGGATGTACCGGTTACGAAGCTTTGGATGACATCCAGGGATATCGTATTGTCAGGCATTCTGGATCCCGGCATGCACCGGGATGACGATGGTTATTATTAACCCGGCACCTAAATATGCCCTGTTCAGCCGAAGCGTGCCTGCCTGCAGCAAGGCATATCTAGTCTGGTGCCGGGTTAATTATTAAGTCCGGTGGCGGTGAAAGTAGCTGATCAATCCCTGGGTCGAGCTGTCATGGGGAGAACTCGTTTGTTCATCCATCAGTTCCGGCAGAATCACACCGGCCAGTTGCTTACCCAGTTCCACTCCCCACTGATCGAATGAGTTGACCCGCCAGATCATCCCCTGAACAAAGATTTTGTGTTCGTAGAGCGCGATCAGTGAACCCAGCCGGGAAGGCGTGATCCGGTCGATCAACAGCGTATTGCTGGGGCGGTTGCCGGGAAAGATACGGTGGGGCAGAAGATCCACTATGTGATCTGGATCCATACCCGCCTGCTCCATCTCTTCCCGAGCTTCGGTCCGGGTCTTGCCCTTCATCAAGGCCTCGCTCTGGGCCAGACAGTTGGCGAACAGTTTCTGGTGGTGATCCCCGGTTTCATTCTGACTGTTCACCGGGATGATGAAATCACAGGGGATCAGGTGAGTACCCTGATGAATCAACTGATAAAAGGCGTGCTGACCATCGGTACCGGCCGCTCCCCAGATGATCGGTCCGGTCATGTATTCAACCGGACGGCCCAAGCGGGTCACCCGCTTCCCATTGCTCTCCATATCCGCCTGTTGCAGATAATCCGGCAGGTATTTCAGATACTGATCGTAGGGCAGAACCGCTTCACTGTGGGCGCCTGCGAAATTCGTGTACCAGATACCCAGCAGGGCCATGATGACCGGCATGTTCTGTGATAGATCCGCATGTAGGAAATGCTGATCCATCTCGTGGGCGCCCCCCAACATCTCCAGGAACCGGGGCATGCCGATCGCCAAGGCGATGGGTAGACCAATCGCGGACCAAAGGGAGTAGCGACCGCCGACCCAGTCCCAGAATTCGAACATGTTCGCCACATCGATACCGAAGGCTGAAACTTGCTCCGCGTTCGTGGACACCGCGACAAAATGGCGTGCCACGGCAGCATCGTCTTCCAGGGCGTTCAACAACCACGCCCGGGCCGTGCGGGCGTTGGTCAGGGTTTCCTGGGTTGTGAAGGTCTTGGAGGCAACGACAAACAGGGTAGTCTCAGGATTCAGCGACTTCACGGTCTCCTGAATGTGGGTACCATCCACATTGGAGACGAAATGCACCCGCAAACCAGGACTCTGGTAGGGTTTGAGCGCCTCACACACCATCAGGGGTCCGAGATTTGAGCCCCCTATGCCGATGTTAACCACATCGGTGATGGCCTTGCCGGTGTAACCCAGCCACTCCCCGCTTCGTACGGATTCGCTGAACCGGGCCATCTTGTCCAAGACCCCGTTCACCTCCGGCATAACGTCTTCGCCATCGAACCAGATCGGCTGATTGCTACGGTTTCTCAAAGCAACATGCAGTACTGCACGGTTTTCCGTGATGTTGATCCGCTCACCGGAAAACATGCGCCGACGCCAGCCATCCAGATCGATGGACTGGGCCAGAGCCAGAAGCAGATTCAGGGTACGGCCGGTGACCCGATTCTTCGAATAATCCAACAAAATCCCACACTGCCTGAGCGACATCTGCTCCGTCCGTTCCGGGGCCTGTTGAAAAAGATCCCGCATCTGCATCGGTTCTATTTCCGCCCAATGCTCAGCAAGCGCCTGCCATTCATCCGTCTGATTTATTTCTATCATGATCGAGTATTCTTTATTCTGTTTCTGCGATATCTGTCATCGTGAGCCAGACCACTGCCTCTGTTTGGACCGGGCCACAAAAATCCACCGGGTACGGTTTAACCTGCGTGGTACAAATCCGGTCGTTTCAGATCTTATATCCATTCAGGACAGGGATTCATACCCTCCCGTGAGCCGATTACACCATACACCTGCGAGCCCTGACAAAGCTTCATTCCACAACATACCGACTGGTTGCTAAATCAACAGAAAAGAGGCTTAATCTGATCGTATGAACAGCTTGTCGGATTAGAACCAACGAATGAAGATCCTTTTTGCCTCCAGTGAAGTAACCCCCCTGATCAAAACGGGCGGACTGGCCGATGTGGCCGGCGCCCTGCCTATGGCGCTGAGACACATCGACCAGGATTGCCGCCTGATCGTTCCGGGATATCCTGATGTCATGTCCAAGGCGGACGATCTGCAACCGGTTGCCCAACTCACATTACCTGGTACGACCCTGCCGGTTACGCTGTATTTCGGCACCTGCGGCCCCCACAAAATCCCCCTTTACGTCGTCGATGCACCCCAGTATTTCGATCGACCCGGCAACCCATACCTGACACCAAAGGGTTACAATTGGCCGGACAACGCAGATCGTTTCATGCTCTTCTGTCGTGCCGCCGCCGCGGTGTCTCTGGGTCAGGCAGGACTCGACTGGAAGCCGGATGTACTCCATGCCCATGACTGGCAGACCGGGCTCATCGCCCCCCTGATGCTCAATGAGACGGATCGACCCGCTACTCTGTTCACCATCCATAATCTGGCCTACCAGGGGATGTTCGATCACGATACCTTTCTGCGTCTTGGCCTGGATGAGTCACTGTGGAACCACCATGCGCTGGAGTTTCACGATCAGCTGTCCTTCATCAAAGGGGGTATTGCGCTTTCGGACCGGGTCAATACAGTCAGCCCCACCTATGCCGAGGAGGTCAAAACCTCGGAATTCGGCTACGGACTCGAGGGTCTACTGGTCCACCGGAAACACCACTTCAGCGGAATCTTGAACGGCATCGACTATCACGAATGGGACCCGCAGAGCGACCCGTATATCGACAAAGCCTACTCTCTGAACAATTTCGAAGACAAACTTCAAAACAAACTGGCGCTGCAGCGAGCCTTCGGTCTGCACGAAGACAGTCACATCCAGTTGTTTGGCTATATCGGACGCCTGGTCGACCAGAAGGGAGTCGACCTGATCCTCCAGGTACTACCCGGGATCATGGACTCAGGGGCCCAGCTCGTCATGCTGGGGTCCGGAGATCAGGGACTGGAGAACGCCCTGGAGAAGATCCATAACCGGTATCACAGTCGGGTGGGTGTGCGTATCGGATACGACGTGGCGCTGTCACATCGTATCGAGGCTGGATGCGACTGTTTCCTGATGCCTTCCAGGTTTGAGCCCTGTGGGCTGAATCAGATGTATAGCCTCAGGTACGGTACCGTGCCGATTGTCAGACGTACCGGGGGGCTGGCGGACAGCGTCGTGGATGTCTCCCCCGCGACTCTAACCAATGGTAGCGCCACGGGTTTTGTGTTCGATAACGCGGATGGATCCAGCCTGTGGGGAGCCGTCGAGCATGCCATCAACTTTTACCGGCGTTCACGCACCGATTGGGAGATTCTCGCACATACTGGCATGCAACAGGATCTGAGCTGGGAGGCCAGTGCGCAGCACTATCTGGAGCTCTACCAGACCGCGATTGAAGATCCCGGGTTGTGAAGGACTGGTTGCTATGGGTTGCCAACGCCAAACGGAAACGCGGCGAACCTCATAGCCTACTGAATCAAGCCGCCTGAACGGGGATTTTGTCTCCGGTCCGGATTACCTGATTTTCCTCGTCCAGATAGACCAAATCGGGTTTAAAGGTCTTCATCTCCTCAGTGTCCAGTCCGGCATAGGCACAGATGATGACACGATCGCCGGGAGCGGCCTTATGCGCGGCAGCCCCATTCACGGAGATGACCCTGGAACCCGCCTCCGCGAGAATCGCATAGGTGGTGAAGCGTTCACCATTGGTCACGTTGTAGATCTGAATCTGCTCATATTCATGGATACCGGCCAATTTCATGAGATCGGCATCGATGGCACAAGAGCCCTCATAATCCAGCTCGGCGTGAGTGACACAGGCTCTGTGAAGTTTGCACTTGAGTACTGTCAACTGCATGGAGTTCTGACCTTTAACTGTAAGTGTACCGATCCTGACGAGCCGGATCGGGCATATTTTTGTAATTATCCGCCATATTGGCGTACCTATCAACGAAAATTGTTGCTATGCAGCATTCCTACTGACAATCCCCCTATGGCAAGGTCACCGACAAATTGTCGATCAACCGGGTCCGGCCCAGATAGGCGGCCGCCAGTAGCACCAGATTGGAGGCTCCCCCATGGGCAGGCGCCAGATCGTCGGCGCAACGGATGGAGAAGTAGTCGGTGCGAAACCCCAGTTCATCCAGGCGCTCACAGGCGGCCTGCTCGAGGCGGGCATACTCCGTATTTCCGTCAGCAATGGCCCGTGATGTCGTCTGCAATACCCGATAAAGGTTTGGCGCCAGGGCACGTTGCTGCGCATCCAGATAGCCGTTTCGGGAGCTTCTGGCCAGGCCGTCCGCCTCGCGAACGGTCGCCCTACCCACGATTTCTATGGGAAAGGCCAGGTCAGCCACCATCCGGCGTATCACCATCAACTGCTGAAAATCCTTTTCACCAAATACCGCCAGATCCGGTTGCACTAGATTGAACAACTTACAGACCACCGTGGCAACCCCGACAAAATGTCCGGGACGGCTGGCGCCGCACAGGATGTCCGAGATACCCGGCACCTCCACCCGGGTCTGTTCCCCATCCCCCTGGGGGTAGATGGTGGTGGCCTCGGGTGCAAACAGCAGATCCGCGCCCGCGGCAATCAGTTTTTCCCGGTCTTCCTGGAGTGTGCGTGGGTAGGCCTCGTAGTCCTCCCCTTCGCCGAACTGCATGGGATTGACGAAGATACTCACGACGCAACGATCCGTGCGCCTGAGACACTCGGTCACCAGCTCCAGATGTCCCGGATGGAGGTTTCCCATGGTGGGGACGAATCCCACCCGTTCACCGGCACGGCGCCAGGCGCCGACCCTGTCCCGCAGTTCCGGGATCGTAGAGACGCTGATCAACTCCGAGTTCATTGGAAACTGTGCTCCCGGGCCGGGAAGTCTCCGCTCCGAACCGCATTCACATAGGCCTGCAGGGCTGCTTCTATGGTGCCACCGTCCTGGAGAAAATTTCTCACGAATCGGGGAGGATTCGGGGTAATCCCGAGCATGTCGTAGAGGACCAGCACCTGGCCGTCACATCCGGCACCGGCACCAATCCCGATCACCGGCACGGACAGTTGCTGGCTGATACGGCTCGCCAGTCCCTCCGGTACGCACTCCAGCACCAGCAGGTCGATACCGGCATCCTGGAGCTTGAGTGCATCGTCGACCAGACGATCGGCGTCCTCCTGCTGACGGCCCTGAACCCGGTAGCCTCCCAGTTTATGCACCGACTGGGGCAGCAGGCCCAGATGACCACACACCGGAATCCCCTGGGAAGAGAGCTGGCGTATGGTTTCACGCTGCACCGCGCCACCTTCGAGTTTGACCATCTGCGCCCCGCCCTCCTTCATCAGCCGGCCCGCCGATTCCAGGGCCAGCTCGGGAGAGCGGTAGCTCATGAACGGCATGTCCGCTACCAGCAGGGCGCGTTCTCTGGCGCGGGCCACGTTGCGGGTGTGGTAGATCATCTCATCCAAGGTCACCGGTAGGGTGCTCTCCTGACCCTGGATCACCATGCCCAGAGAATCCCCCACCAGTATCACCTCCACGCCGGCGGCTTCGATCAGACGGGTAAAGCCCGCATCGTAACCGGTCAGCACGCTGATCTTATTACCGGCCTGTTTCATCTCGAGCAGGGTTCTATTGGTGATGTTCTGACTCATGATTCCTCGGCAATTCAAGTGTGGGCGGGATTCAGATACCGCCGATCAGGTCCTTCACTGATGATATGTTGAATCAGCAACTGGAAATCCTCGTCCCGTTCGACCGGGTTGATCTCCGCTGCATTGATGATCAACAGAGGCGATCGGTCATAATAGTAGAAAAAATCCGCATAGGCATCACAAAGTCGCTTCAGGTACTTTGGCGTCATGGTTCGCTCCTGGGGTCTGGCCCGCTGCTTGATCCGTTTCATCAGGATCTCGACCGGGGCCTGCAGATAGACCACCAGTTCCGGTGGCGGGGCATGCAGCGTTAAGTGATCATAGACCTGTTCATACAACCGCATCTCATCGTCATCAAGATTAATCTGGGCAAACAGACGATCCTTTTCCAGCATGAAATCGGCAATCAAGTGCTGGCGGAACATATCGTTCTGCACCAGGCCACCCCATTGCCGGCTGCGCTGAAACAGGAAGAACAACTGGGCGGGTAACGCCGCTTCCCTGGGGTTTTCGTAAAAACGTTTGAGGAAGGGGTTCTCCTCGGCGCCCTCCAACAGGGTTTCAACCCCGAAATGCGCCGCCAATCTCCTTACCAGGCTGGTCTTACCCACCCCGATCGGCCCCTCCACCACCAGAAAGCGCGGTAGACTCGGTAGATCTTCACTCACGGTAGTCGTTCCAACCTGACATCGGGCATGAAATCCTTCAACAGTCCCACGGCGGGAATCCGCAAATCCTCCTCCGCGATCTCACGCAGCGGCACCAGAACAAAGGCCCGCCGGATCATTTCAGGGTGCGGTACCTGCAACCTGGGTGTATCGATACACCGATCCCCATAGAGCAACAGATCGAGATCCAGGGTACGTGGCCCCCAGCGCACTCCGTCGCGTACACGCCGGTGCTGGTGCTCGAT
>JARRNW010000034.1:0-17513 GCA_037384565.1 Candidatus Thiodiazotropha sp. | reverse complement strand
CAAGGTTTACTATACTAAACCAGATGAAAATGTCATGCCTCGTACTTTATGGAAAGCAGAACATGATGATACTTATTGTGAGCGAAAAGCTGCTGAGTTCATTCAGTCATTGGAATCAATGGGATGGCAGTGTTCCGTTGACTATGATGAGCACAAAGAGTAGGACGCCCCAAGAATTTTGAAAAACAACTGAGAATCGAATAGGTTAGAAATTCAAACCAAGTCAACATTGTGGCTGAAAATGGCAACAGCGCGCAAAGCACGATTCAGCCTGGAAGAAACTCCCTAATACCACTGCATCGCCCGCTGTGCACGCTGAACTTGGTCACCGGAGCGGCAGACAAGGCTGAGAATCTAGGAGGGTGAAGGTCCCGTTACCGCCAATTGCTCGATTCAGGCGGTTAGCATATCCTCTGCTTAGGGAGGTAACGAACTGAGATATGCGGGGAAGTAAAAGCCATGGCGAGATATAGGATTCTAGTTAAATACTTAAATACTATGAGGAATTGTCGGATGGTATCTGGTTAGTTATTGGTGTGTTTTCGCTAAATCTATGCCAAATTATATGGGTCTCCGATTTCACCTCCTTATGACGTAACGCAGTCTACTAATGCCTAAATGTGCTCGACAGGCGTAAATTAATACGTCTGACATGGAATCGTCCGCGCACCGTTGTCAACACTCCACTAGTTCCACGCAGACACCATCTGAATCACATTCCTAGACAAAACAAGCTAGGCATCCATCGCAAGGAAGATATTTTTTCTTGTGGTAATGCGAGAGTTAACCTTACAGTTGCATAAATTCTATTTTATAAAAACCTATCATCCTAAAAAATACGGGATGAAATGCGGTTTTCAGCATTTTTATGAAATTCACTGGTAGTGATATCCAGAAAACAGAATAGAGACTCTCAGACAGAATCAATGGAACGTCGCTAAATCACTCCACCAATCCCGCTCAGATCGTCCCCTCTCCCTTCGGGAGAGGGGCAGGGTGAGGGGAGTTAAACACAATTGGGAGCTTTGAAAAGCGCCCGCTTTGATGAATTTACACCCCTCATCCTGTCCTTCTCCCGGAGGGAGAAGGGACCCTCCATTGACCTGCGTGCAGAATTGTCATAACGAATTCTAAAACAGATTGTGCACATTTAAACTCTGGATTTATGTAACGCAAGGGTAAACACTCCTATACCAGATTGTGGATTGGCTCAACCTCCAGGGATATAAGGAATGCGCAGGATAAGCTCCTGCCGAAGCATGTACAACAAGAATTTTCTGATTACCTCAAACGGGGACGGCTTGAGAACAGGACTCTCAACTGGAATGGAAAGCTCAGCACCCATTGACGCATGGGCTGTTCAGGGAATATCTCGTCGACCAATAGCGCAACACTTTCGGCCATTCGACGAGCCCCGCAGCTGGGACAAACCCGCACCGCTTACAACTGAACGCGACCTGAACGTATGCCATTGCCCCGTCTAAACGGATCACTTCCTGTTGGACAAGGGAAACGATCGCGCCTTCCTTCATTGACAGTTCTGGTTTCGGGGATGGGGGCTCCGAGAAAGGGGCAATGTCACGGATGTGTCTCGTTGAACATCAGGCGAGATAGCCACACTTCTTACACACCTGTGTCTGCAAATCTTTGTGACTGTTTCTCCGGTACGTGCCTCGTAGTTGTTGCGATCAGGGATTTTTCCAAGGTTTTCTACAGGAGTCGTGTTATGAAACAGTCACTATTAAAAAAGTCAGCTTTGTTTATCGGTGTCATGCTGGCGGGATCCGCCCAAGGGGTCATTGCCTGTACGGATTCACCCTATCTGGGTTCGGTGTGTATCACAGCGGGTAGCTATTGCCCGCGGGGGTATATGGAAACCACCGGACAGTTGCTGTTGATCCGTGAGTATTCCATCCTTTTTTCGGTCATTAGCAATTACTACGGCGGTGACGGGCCGACCACCTTCGCGCTGCCGGATCTGCGTGGGCGCACCCCGGTTGGGGTGGGGCAGGGAGCCGGTCTGAGTCGCGTCATTCCGGGGCAGATGCGTGGTCAGGAGTTCAGTACACTTACCGTCAATCAACTCCCCTCGCATACCCATCAAGCCAGCCTGGCACTGACTTCCGCCAGCCTGCAGGCCAGTACCGCCGCAGGCACAAAGCCCGAGCCCGCCAGTGATCGCTATCTGGGGAAGGTGGCCCCGGTACGCGGTGCGTCGGGGGTGGATCTTTATACCTCGGATGCCTCTCAATTGACCTCGATCAAGGGTTTGGCTTTAGAAGGTGAGATCTCGGTCGCTAATACCGGTGACGGTCAGTCGTTTTACACTCTGCCACCTCAATTGGGTTTGCGTTTCTGTATCGCTGTTGAGGGGCCCTATCCACCTCGAGAGTGATTGGTGGGAGTCACCCAGTGACCGGGATGATAGGATGAGTGTCACTGGGTTTAAGTGCGGAGTGCACACGATGAACATGAATGGCGTATTGAGTCGGTTACGTTTTCCTGTTGTCCTGGTGCTTCTGTTCTTTCCGATGCTCACGTATGCCGTGACCAGTTTCGACTCGTCCGTTTCAGGGGGCATCAATCCTCTGAGTGCGGTTCCCGATTCAACGGAAGGGGTTATTGTTGGGGATTTCGATTCCGATGGGGACACGGATATCCTCGCCTTTGATGACGATATCCCTACCAGTCACTCCTACTTCCAAAACAATGGTAGTGGTACATTCAGCGTGGTCAGCGGTGCGGGCAGTCCGTTCAACGGCGTTGCCACGGCTAATCTGTTCTGGAGTGCAAGCAATACCTACATTGCGGATTTCGACAACGATGGGGATTTGGATATTTGGGACTATCGAGGCACTCACGCGGATGACGGGGCCAGCATCTATCTGGAGAATACCACCGGCAGCAGCTACACGAGTTCATTGGCGGGTGGCGCCAATCCCTTGAGCAGTGTCAGTGATCAAGATGGGGGGGTTATCATCGGGGATTTCGATACGGATGGGGATGTGGATGTCCTCGCCTACGATGACAATACCATTACCAGTCATACCTTCTTTCAAAACAACGGCAGCGGGACGTTCAACGCGGTCAGCGGTGCAGGCAACCCGTTCAACGGTATTGCCGACGCTGAAATTTTCTATGTCTCCAACAATACCTACGTGGCCGATTTTGATAACGATGGGGATTTGGATATTTGGGACTATCGAAGCACTTTTGCGGATGATGGGGTCAACATCTATCTGGAGAATACCACCGGCAGCAGCTACACGAGTTCACTGGCCGGAGGCGCCAATCCCCTGAGCAGTGTCAGTGATCAAGAGGGTGGGGTTATCATCGGGGATTTCGATGCGGATGGGGATGTGGATGTCTATGCCTACGATGACAATAACTTCGACACCGCCACCTTCTATCAAAATAATGGCTCCGGTACCTTTGCCCCCGTGAGCGGGGCGGGCAGTCCTTTCAATGGACTCGCGATAACCGATATCTTCTTTGCGGCCGGTACTACCTACGTGAGCGGGGCGGGCAGTCCTTTCAATGGACTCGCGATAACCGATATCTTCTTTGCGGCCGGTACTACCTATGTCAGGGATTACGACCGGGACGGGGATCAGGACATCTGGGATTACAAGGCAGCGGCCAATAATGACGGCATCAGTATCTATATGGAGCAACTCGGTGCGCCTCCGAGCATTGCCAGCAGTGTGCCGCTAGACAACGCCAGCGGGGTGGATCCGGCCGCCAATCTGGTTTTGACACTGAGTGAAACAGTGACCGAGGGGAGCGGGGATTTCATCATCCGCGACTACGATACGGATGCGGTGGCGGCCACCCTGACAGTCGGTGGTGCCCAGGTTACGGTGAGCGGCACCCAGGTCACCCTGAATCCCAGCAGCGACCTGTCTGCCAGCACCCACTACTATCTCCAAGCGCAACCGGGTGCGGTACAGGATGCGGATGGGGCCACCCTGCTCGATCTGAGGCCCTTACTGGAGTCTGCTTCCTACTATGCGGATTTCAAGGATGTGCTCGATTTTACAACCGGAGTCGCCAACAATCTTCCGGTATTGGGGGGAACCTTTACCACCAACGGCAGCGTCGACGACGATGCGACCACCACCCCGTTCGGCAGCGTCACGGTGAGTGATGGAGATGGGGACAATGTGACGATTGGGATTACCTACACCGCCGCCAACGGAACCCTCAGCGGCACCGGGCTGAGCGGCAGTGCCGGAAGCTACACCCTGGCTTCCATCGATGCGGCGACCCAGACAACCCGGCTTCAGGCCCTGGTGTTCACCCCCACCACGAATCAGGTGGCGCCAACCAGCACCGTGATCACCCAATTCACCCTGACACCTAACGATGGGGTGGGTGACGGCAGCGCCGACGCCACCACCCAGATTACAGCGACCTCCATCAACGATGCGCCTGGATTCACCGGAACCCCCAGTATTACGGGCACTGCGACGGTTGGAAATACCCTGAGCGCGGCAAATACCGCCACCACCGATCCGGATACCGGTGACAGTATCACCCTTGCCTATCAGTGGCGTTCGAATGGGTCCGTTATTGCGGGGGCCACGGGGGCTAGCTACACCCTGACCAGTACCGAGGCGCACACCACGATCACCTTCGATGTGCAGGGCACGGACAATTTCGCCGGCAGCACCGGCACCGTCACCACGACCGGTGTCCCGGTAGCCAACACGGCACCGGTGAACACCGTACTGCCGGTGATCAGCGGTACACCTGGAGTGGGAAACACCCTGACCGCATCAAGCGGAACCTGGGCAGATGTGGATGGAGATGGCCTGAGCTACACCTATCAATGGCTGGCCGATGCGGTTGAAATCGTCGGGGCCACGGCTTCGAGCTATACCCTGACATCCGCCCAGGCCCACACCACCATTACCGTGCGGGTCACCGCTTCGGATGGTCAGGGGGGCTCCACGAACGCGCTCTCCGCCGGTACCGCACTGTCCAATGCCGCTCCGGCGAATACGGTGTTGCCGGTGATCAGCGGGACACCCAGCGTCGGCAGTTTGCTGTCCGTTACCACAGGCAGCTGGACGGATGCGGATGGTGATGGATTGAGCTATGCCTATCAGTGGTTGTCGGACGGCGCTCCGATCGCAGGCGCCACCGCCGCGAGCTTCACTCCCACCACCGCCGAGGCCCACACCACGATCAGTGCGCGGGTGACCGCCAGTGATGGAAACGGCGGTTCAACCCCCGCGACCTCCACGGGTAGCGCGCTCACCAATGCCGCACCGGTCAATACGGTACTGCCCGCGATCAGTGGCACACCGGCCGTGGGTAATGTTTTATCCTCAACCACGGGTACCTGGACGGATGCGGATGGGGATGGTCTGAGCTATGCCTATCAGTGGCGGGCCGACGGCGTGGCGATTGCCGGCGCTACGGCTTCGAGCTATACCCTGACAGGTGCGCAATCCCATGCCTCGATCACTGTAACGGTTACCGCTACGGATGGTCAGGGTGGATCCACTGACGCCATCTCAACCCCGGTCGCGACGCCGAATGACGATCCGGTCAATACCGTCCTTCCGGTCATCAGCGGAACCCCGAGTGTGGGTAGTGCGCTCAACGCAAGCAACGGTACCTGGACAGATGCCGACGGGGACAGTTTGAGTTATACCTACCAGTGGCTTTCCAACGGGGGCGTGATTGCCGGTGCAACCGCGGCCAGTTATACCCCGGGTGCGGCTCAGGCCCACACCGATATCAGTGTGCGGGTGACCGCCGATGACGCCCATGGCGGATCCGTGTCGGCCACTTCCGCGGCGACCGCGCTGGGCAATACCGCGCCGGTCAATACTACGGCGCCTACGGTCAGCGGTATGGCTACGGTCGGCAATACCGTGACGGCCAATACCGGCTCCTGGGCGGACGCAGATGGGGATGCCCTGTCCTATACCTACCAATGGCGGGCGAATGGTACGGCGATTCCAGGTGCGACCGGGAGCAGTCTGACCCTCGTCGCCGCCCAGGGGGGAATGACCATCAGTGTTTCTGTGACCGCGAATGATGGAAACGGCGGCAGCGCGTCGGCCACCTCCCTCAGTGTCGCGGGCAACCATCCGCCCAGCATCGGGGGATCGCCCGAAACGAGTGTGGTCGGTTACCAAACGTACCGGTTCATTCCGACGGCGAGTGATGCGGATAACGACACCCTGGTGTTCAGTATCGTCAATCAACCCGCCTGGGCCGGTTTTGACACAGCCACGGGGGAACTCTCCGGCACCCCGACGAACCAGGATCTGGGTACCACCCAGGGCATTGTCATCCGTGTCAGCGACGGCAGCGAAACCGCCCAACTGTCCGCCTTCGATCTCAGCGTGACGGAAAATCTGGATATCGACGGTGACGGGATGCCCAATGACTGGGAGCTGGCCCATGGATTGGATCCCTTCGATCCCCAGGATGCCAACGGTGATCGGGATGGTGATGGCAAGACCAACCTCGAGGAGTATCTGGCGGGCAGTGATCCCTTGAGTGACGATATCCCGCCGGTGGTTACCCCGCCTGCGGATTTGGTTGTGGATGCCGAGGGTCTGTTCACCCCGGTCGATCTGGGCGAAGCCACCGCGTTCGATGCCCGTGACGGTGAGCTGACCCCGTCATCCGATGCCCTCGAGTACTACGCACCGGGCCGGCACCAGGTCACCTGGAACGCCGTGGACGCGGTGGGTAACCAGGGGAGCGCGGTACAGATCGTGGATGTCAATCCACTGGTATCATTCAGCAAGGATCAGGCGGTTTTCGAGGGAAATGCGGTGGAAGTTCGGGTGATCCTGAACGGTCCGGCGGCGGTCTATCCGGTTGATGTGCCCTATGTGATTGCCGGTACGGCCTCGGTGGATGGTAGTGATCATGATCTCAGCGATGGCACGGTGCGCATCGAAAGCGGTCTCGAGGCAGTGATCAAATTCACGACCCTAAATGACGGACCCGGGGAAGGAGATGAGGAGATCGTCATCGCCCTGGTAAATCCGCTGAATGCGGTGCTCGGGGCGCACAGCGTGCATACGGTCACCCTGGTAGAAGGCAATCTGCCGCCCAGGGTTGAGCTGTATGCGGACCAGGGAAGCGGACAGACCCGAACCGTGGCGGTCGCGGACGGATGGGTTCGGGTCAGCACGCTTCTGGTCGATCCGAATCCGGATGATGCGCATACCTATGACTGGAGTGCCACGGATCAGCAACTGCTGGATATCGACACCGATGTGGAGAGTTTTACCTTCGATCCTTCGCAACTGACCTCGGGTGTGTATACCCTGCGCCTGAGCGTGGATGACGGTAGTGCGAGGGATGATGCCGAACTGTCACTACGGGTTGTAGAACAGATGCCTGAACTGGTGGATACCCAAGACAGTGACACGGATGGGATCGATGACGCCTCGGAAGGGGACGGTGACGGGGACAACGATGGCGTACCCGACTACCTCGATGCCATCGGCAGCTCGAATGTGCTGCAGACCCTGAGTGCGATCAGCGATACCCAACTGATGGAGTGTGAACCTGGCATTCGGCTCGCTCTGGGAGCTGTTGCGATACAGCGGGATCTGGGTGAAGCAGGGGTTGATTCCCGCGATCTGGTCGCCACAGGAGGAGCAGAGGATCCGGAGTTTCGCTATCCGGGTGGGCTGTTCGACTTTGTTGTCAACGAGTTGCCTGTGATCGGGCAGACGGTTCAGATTGTAATACCGCAGCAGAGCGAGATACCCGCAGAGGCGGTGTATCGGAAATTCGAGTCCGGAGCGTGGCGTAACTTCGTTTTAGATGAGCGCAACGGACTCGCATCCGCCGAGGGTGAGCCGGGGTACTGCCCCCCACCGGGAGACGATGCCTATACCTCCGGACTTACCCCTGGACATTGGTGTGTCCAGCTCACCATCGAGGATGGCGGACCCAATGACGGGGATGGTAATGCCAATGGAAGCATCATCGATTCGGGAGGTGTGGCTGTGCAGAGCACCGATTCCAGTAGCTCAGGCTCATCGGGCGGTGGTGGCGGTAGCCTGGATAGTCTGTTGTTGATGCTTCTGTCCGGGATGCTTTTGGCGAGCTTTATTTCGGGACGAAGGCGCCAAGGGTACAGGGAATGGACCCAGCAGAAGGTTGCGGTCAAAATGAAGTCCGAAACTTGAGTTATTATTAAACTGAGTTTTTTATTCCAAGAGAGTGATCGCGTTTGTGGATGCTATTCGGCTGGGTCATGTGCATGATACTGATGCCCGCGAAGCGGTAAGACAGTTTCATGCCGCTGTCTACCAGCCGGGGATGGCGCTGGTACTGTTTTTCTGTTCGAGTTCCTACGATCTGGAGCAATTGGCTGACGAGATGCGGCTGCAGTTTGCGGATACCCAGGTCGTGGGATGCACTACCGCGGGTGAATTAGGGCCTGATGGGATTGGAGATCAGGGCCTCACCGGTGTTAGTTTCTCTTCCTCGCAGTTTACTGCGGTCAGTGATTGTTTCGGGCCGCTGAAGGCGTTTGATCTGGAACACGGACGTTTGTTTGTGACTGATCTGGAACGCCGTCTGAATGCCGCTGCTGCGGATAACCAGGCCAATACCTTTTCCTGGTTGATGACGGATGGGCTCTCGGTTCGGGAAGAGTTGGTGGCCTGGACCTTTCAGAATTCCTTAGTCGGGACGCCGTTGGTTGGAGGCTCGGCTGGTGACGACCTCAGATTTGAGTCGACCCGGGTGTTTCACAAAGGCTGCTTTCATACCGACAGCGCGGTTTTGGTCATGGCCAAAACCGCCTATCCGGTCAAGTCGTTCATGACTCAGCATTTTGTCCCGACCGAGCGGCGCTTTGTAATTACAGATGCGGAACCGGAAAAACGACTGGTACGGGAAATCGATGGTCTGCCAGCAGCCCAGGTGTATGCTGAACTCATCGGTGTGGATCCGGAAAACCTCGAACCCATGCGCTTTGCCGCAACCCCCATGGTGGTGACTATCGGTGACGTACCCTATGTGCGTGCCATCAGTCATGTGCTGCCTGATGGTAGTCTCAAGCTGTTTTGTGCCATTGAAGAAGGTGTCGTGCTGAGGCTCGCCCGAGGGGAGGGTATGCTCGAGAGAATGCAGCAGCAGTTCACCACTCTACGAAGGGAACTGGGGGAGCCTTTAGTCATCCTGGGATGTGATTGTGTTCTACGGCGTATCGAGATGAATGATAAACATCTTATTGCGCCAATGGGGGCAATCATGAAGCGAAATCGCGTGGTAGGTTTTAACAGCTATGGTGAACAGTACGGTGGCGTACACGTGAACCAGACGTTTACAGGACTGGCGATTGGTAAGGGTTTGGACGTGCATGAGCGATTCAACCGATAGCGCAATCATAGAACTGCAGACGGAAATACAGCGCCTCAACAAAATTATCCGGGCGTTAATGAATCGGGTTGAACGCTGCACGGACATCCAAGGCTCGGATTTTACCCTGTTTCAGTCAACCCTGATGCTGGAAGAGCAAATCCGGTTGCGCACGGCGCAACTCGAACAGGCACTGGGTGACAAAGTGGCGCTTGCCGAGAAGCTGCGTAAGTCAGAAGCCAAGTTTTCCGCGATCTTCAACATGACGCCGGATCCCATCGCACTGACCCGGATGCGCGATGGCATGATTGTCGAAATCAGCCACAGTTTTGCAGACTATTTCGGTATAAACCCCGAACAGGCGATTGGTCGCACTACCCTGCCCGGTGATCTCGATATCTGGGTCGATGAAGAGGAACGCCGGCAATGGGTGTCGCTATTGGAGGCCAAAGGAGAAGTGGTTGGATTCGAAGCCCGAATGCGCAAAAGTGGTGGTGAGATCAGGACGGTTCTGATTTCTGGGAAAATGATTGAAATCGAAGCTGAATACTATGTGGTTGGAGATATTCACGATATCTCGAATCAGAAACAGGAAGCGGCCTATTACGAAAGTATCGCCAGTCATGATCCATTGACGGGGCTGCCCAATCGATTGGCGCTCAATGATCGATTGCACCAGGCGATCGCACGCAGTCGCCGAACCGGTTCGCGGATTGCGATCTGTTACCTCGATCTCGATGGATTCAAAGGGGTCAATGATCGGTTTGGTCATCAGGCGGGTGACCAGGTTTTAGTGGAAACGGGTAAGCGTCTGTCCCACTGTGTGCGTTCCGAGGATACCGTGGCTCGGTTGGGAGGGGATGAATTTGTCGTGATCTTCTCCGATCTCGATTGCCATGAGGGGCATGCAAATCTACTCCAGCGACTGCTCGAGGAAATTTCCAAACCCTATCTGTTTTCGGATGGATGCCAGGTGCCGCTCTCGGCCAGTATCGGTGTAACCGGGTATCCACAGCAGGAGAGCGATCCCTGGGCATTGATACAACAGGCCGATGAGTCCATGTATGAGGCCAAGCGCAAGGGGAAAAACCAATATTGTCTGCATGCGTCGATGACCAATCCGAACACATTTTAGTCAGTTACGAGCGCTTATAGATCTCGGTTCCATGAAACAGCCCCCCCGGATGCCGGGGGGGCTGATTTTCCAGACCCTGGAGGGTTTTCCGGATCGGTATCAGCGCAGATGTCGTACTGATCAGGGGCAGGGACCGCAGTCCGCATCCCCATTGCAATCCGGCCCTGCACTCAAGGGTTTCAAGGCGAGGGTGAGCAACGGATTGTTAAAGTTGTTTTCATTCTCGACGCTATTGATGGCCGGATTATCATTGTTGAATCCGCTGGGACACATCAACGTGCCGGTACTTGCGGCATTCATCCCAGGGATTTTTTCGCAGTACGTGTCATCGGGATGACACAGACCCACCACATGGCCCAATTCATGGGCCAGGTGAGTGAGGTCGACGCCGTAGTCGGCGTTTTGATCCGTACTGATGATCTGGGCATAGGCGGTTCCGGATGCGAAGGTGCCGCCTCCGCCCCAGAAGACAGAGGGCGAAAATTCATCGACAAAGAAAACTTCCACACATTCCGGGTCATCCACTGTGGCTAGCAAGGTGTTGGCTTCGGTTTGGTCGAAAACTCCAAGCGTAGGGTCCAGTATGGTCTGCCATGTATTCCAATGGAAGGTCAGGTCCGCCTTCTTCCATTGTGTGTTTGCGCCCGGCTGGCCAAACGGCAGCCCATCGCCCGAGTAGTGAGCCTGGAAATAGGGGGGCCAGGGTATATATTTCAAGGTGAGGATGCGTACCGGCTGGACACACAAATTTTGTGCGATTTCGTAGAACCACCAGCCGAAGTCGACCACTACTGGGGTCGGCTTTAGCGCAACCTCATAGCGCGCAATCCGTGGCTCTTTCAGAGCGTCGACCGCCAGATTCAGGGTTATTTCCCCTCCGAAAGAGGTCAGCTCTTTTACGCCTATCAGGTTCTGCAGTTCACGTTCGAGCTTGATCGCGAGCTTTAGTCTTCCTGGTTGCATGGGCGCGCCGAATACATGCGCCGCTTCCTTGAGTGCTCGGTCGATCGGTGTCGGCTTCGGATCGATGTATCCGGGAATATTGACGTTACCGCTCAACTCGCCCTCAAGGGTCTGGCTAATCGGATCGTACTGGAGTCTGGCCGGTTCGCCATTGAGGGCAAAGCCGAGTGTGCCGGATTCCCGGCCTACGGGTTTACTTCCGGTGATCTGAGATTGCGGGACATCGAAGATAACCAGATTGAACTGGCTGGCCTGCAGGATGCCGGCTTTCAGCCCCTCGGCCGAGGCTTTGAACGCAGCGCTGATACGTGCTTCGTACGGGTTATTGTTAATCACAATGCGAGTCTTCGCATTGAGGGTCATGGCGCCATCCGTTTCCTCTGCTTGTACTGCTCCCATCAAGCCGAGGAAACCCAGTCCTAGAATGAGTTTCCATCGTCTCATGTCAGTGCTCCTTTGGTAGTAATAACATTGTCAGGTACTGCCGTATCGACGATACGTGCCCTGGCGATGGGGGAGCAGTTACATAGTCAACAGATTGGGAGTGACAAATTCACGCAATACCGGGAATCCCGGCGGGGATTATTAACCCGGGTGTAGAAAAAACGGATCAACTTTTTGCGTCTACGCGTAAAAATTCGCGCTGAACGCCCCTGGTGGCCGTGTTCCCTGGACAGCGGCCACCAGGGCGTTTCAGATCACCAGGATTTGTACGGGAGAAATTTACCATTCATCGTGACCACCACCCGATCGCCCGCCGGATTTTCCTCTTTGTCGATCTTCAGGGAGAAGTCGATCGCCGACATGATGCCGTCGCCGAACTTCTCATGAATCAGTTCCTTGATGGTTTCACCATAGACACCGATGGCCTCATAAAAGCGGTAGAGCACAGGATCGGTCGGTACCAGCTGATCCCACTTTTTGTTGGGAAATTCCTGGAGTGCGGTGGAGACCGCGGTGTCCAGTCCCAGTGCGGCAACCAGTGGATCCGCATTGACTTTGTCCAGGTGGTTCATGCCAAGGCAGGCGGAGACTACATACTCAGGGGCCAGTCCGGCCGCCGCCGCAATGGCCTCCCAGCTCATGCCCTGGGCCTTTTTCGCTTCTAGGATTGCATCGCGCATTTCGGATTTGTTCATTGGTCGTTTACCTCGTAATTTGATCAGGAGTGATTAATCCTTGTCCTCACTTTGCAAATGCGGTGCCAAATCCAGCGGATTGGGATGTTCCACAGCCTGTAAACAGGATAGGCATGCCTCATCAAAACCGAAGCCCGTTATTAGAATAAGGATTCCGTCATTCCGGCGAATGCCGGAATCCAGGGGAGTGTGGCGACTACCCTCAACAAGCTCTGCTGTCATGGTTACAGTACCTCAGAGGCATTATCGCTACCAAATTCCATGATTTCAGCTTGGGTGGTATCGAGATTCCGGCATGCGCCGGAATGACGGAGTAGGTGAATAACGGAGTTTTTTATTTTGCTCTAATATGAACTCCGAAACTTGAGTTATTACATCGATCGGTATGCGACAGCGCCCGAGAAGGGATAGGGATAACGCACCCGGTGGTTTGGAAAATCCGGGTGGACAATGGATGGTCATTCGGTCGCTTTGTCTGACATAGTCGACATTGTGGACAATTCATGGGGTCAATCTGGGGGGGAACGGTGCAGGGATGCCTCGAAACCGGCCGGTAGGTTGCGGTTGCAGGCGAAATCATCCAATACAGGATGAAACGAACCGGGCATGGCATGAACCCTGCAAACCTTACTGAAAAGCAGACCCGAGGTTTATCCCATGAGTGCCAACATCAGCATTGATTACATCACACACACATTCAAGAACCAGCCGCAACCGACCCTGAAGGATATCGAGCTACGCATCCAGCCCGGTGAAAAGATCGCCCTGATCGGACGCAGCGGCTGCGGCAAGTCGACCCTGCTACATATGTTGGCAGGGTTACTGATCCCCTCTGAAGGGTGCGTGCGCATCCACGGCCATACCCTGACCCAACCCAGCGCCAAATGGAACATGATGTTTCAGAAGCCTTCCCTCTACCCATGGATGAGCGTGCGCCAGAATGCCGAATTGGGTCTGGTCTTTGCGGGCAGGAAAGATCCGGAAAAAGTCGATCGCCTGCTCGATCTGGTGGGTTTGAGAGACAAGGCCGATGCCCACGTGCAGAGTCTCTCCGGCGGTCAGCAGCAGCGGGTCGCCCTGGCCCGCTCCCTGGCTACTTCGCCGGAGCTGCTGCTGCTCGATGAACCCTTCTCCGCCCTGGATGCCTTCACCCGCGCCTCACTGCAGGACGAGGTGGCCAAGATCGTCGGCCTTGAAGGGCTGACCATGGTCATTGTCACCCACGATATCGATGAGGCGGTGGCCATGGCCGACCGGGTGCTGATCATGTCGGCCAATCCCGGTCGCATCGTAGGCGAGATGGCGATCCCCCTGTCCTTTCCCCGAAACCGGGCCTCAGCGGAGTTCAGTAGTCAGCGGGAGCAACTGATGAACCACTTCGAACAGTTGGTGGGCGACACCCGGGACTCCGGGGCGGAGACCAGCGAGGTCGAGGGGGGCGACGCCCAGGAGGCGGCCTGAAAACAGGCTCGCTGTTCACCGAACTTTTTTCAATCAACTGCGATTACCGGCGATCCCGCCACAATCGGGATTCGCACAATAACGATTAAATATACAAAACAGGAAACGACCATGAGTAAGCAAAAAGACGATGATCTCGACTATCTGTTCAAACATGAAATGAGCCGCCGGGACTTTCTCCTGGATATGTTCGCCATGGGTGGGCTGGCCGCCGGCATGACCCTGCCCGGCATGGGACTGGCGGGAACCCCCGCCGCGGATGACGAGGTGGTGCGTATCGGCTATCTGCCGATCACTGATGCCACCGCGCTGCTGGTGGCCCATGGCATGGGCTTTTTCGAGGACGAAGGGCTCAAGGCCGAAAAACCGACCCTGATCCGTGGTTGGTCTCCCCTGGTTGAAGGCTTTACCGCCGGCAAGTTCAATCTGGTGCACTTTCTCAAGCCGATTCCGGTGTGGATGCGCTACAACAACAACTTCCCGGTGAAGATCATGTCCTGGGCCCATATCAACGGCTCCGCCCTGATCGTCGGCAAGCACACCGGCGCCCAGGAGTTCAAGGATCTGGGCGGCATGCAGGTGGCGGTCCCCTATTGGTACTCCATGCACAACATCGTGCTGCAGATGGGACTGCGCAGCGCCGGGTTGAAGCCGGTCATCCAGGATCAAAGCAAGCCTCTGGCCAAGGACGAAGTCAACCTGATGATCATGCCACCACCGGATATGCCGCCTGCCCTGGCGGCGAAGAAGATCGACGCCTTCATCGTGGCTGAACCCTTCAACGCCTTCGGTGAACTCAAGGCGGGGGGCAAGGTGTTACGCTTTACCGGGGATATGTGGGAAAACCACCCCTGCTGTGTGGTCTGTATGAACGAGCAGACCGTGAACGCCAAGCCGGAGTGGACCCAAAAGGTGATGAACGCCATCGTACGCGCCGAGATCTACGCTCAGGAGCATAAGGAGGAGGTCGCCCTGATGATGTCCAGAGAGGGCAAGGGCTACCTGCCGATGCCCGGCAAGGCAATCGTGCGCGCCATGACCTACTACAACGAGGCCGACTACGCCTCGCCAAAGGCGATTCGCAATCAGAGTGAGTTCCACAATGGGCGTATCGACTTCTCGCCCTACCCCTATCCCTCAGCCACCAAGCTGATCGTGGAGTCGATGAACCAGACCCTGGTGGGTGGCGATAACACTTTTCTGAAAAATCTGGATCCGGATTTCGTGGCCAAGGACCTGGTCGACTACAAGCACGTCAAGGCGGCGATGGCGAAATATCCCGGCTGGGAGAAGGCGCCGGGCGTGGATCCGGCCCATCCCTTCGAACGTGAAGAGGTGGTGAAGATATGAGCACGCCAAATGCTGTAATTACCGATAACCTGCACCGAATGAAACCCAGCGCATTTGACGGGAAGTTGATGCTCGGTGCCTTGCTCTCCCGCCTGGTCTACCCGGCCATCGGCATCGCTGTTTTGCTGGCGGTTTGGTGGTTGGGCGGATGGCTGATCGCGCAGAATCCTGACACCTCCTCGTTTGCCGATTTTGCCCCCGAGCCCACCTTCAAGCGCCTGCTCGAGCTGCTGGGCAGTGGTGCGGTGATCAAAGCGGTACTGCCCAGTCTCGCGCGTATCGGGCTGGGCCTGATGTGGGCCGTGTTGATCGGCGTTCCGATCGGGGTGGGTATCGGGCTGTTTGTCCAATTGCGTGAGATCACCCATGTGCCCTTCCAGTTCCTGCGCATGATCTCGCCCCTGGCCTGGATGCCGGTGGCGGTGCTGGCCTTCGCCACCTGGGATGGGGCGATTGTGTTCCTGATCACCGTGGCCGCCATCTGGCCGGTCGTCTTCTCCACCGCCCAGGGGGTTCGGCGTATCGATCCCCTCTGGTTCAAGGTGGCGAAGAACCTGGGTGCCGGTGGCCATCAGATGCTGCGCCGGATCATTCTGCCGGCCATCGGACAGGACATCTTCGCCGGCATCCGCCTGGCGGTAGGCGTCGCCTGGATCGTACTGGTACCGGCGGAGTACCTGGGTGTAACCAGCGGTCTCGGCTATGCCATCAATGATGCCCGGGACACTCTGGAGTATGACACCCTGGCCGCCATGGTAGTGGTGATCGGGGTACTTGGTTTCATCCTCGATGGCATCTGCCTGCGCTTGATCAACCGCTTCAGCTGGCACAACGAGGGATAATCGTCCGCTCAACATGCACCATTTTGACCCACTCATTCATTTGGGTTTGCACCCTTATGAAGCAGAGTGGGGGGAGGTAATTTTGAATTTTGAATTGTTAATTTTGAATTGAGGTGTTCGCTTCGCTCACGGGCATTTGAATGTTGTTTATTTTAAATAACCCTGCGGCGATAGCCGCAATCATTCAATTTAAAATTCAAAATTTAAAATTCATAATTCCATTTGGCACTGCTTTTGCACCTGTCATTGTCAACATTGTCAGGAGCCTAAAGTGACCCAAACCAATATTGCATCCACCCCTGAGTCCGAACTGCTGGTCGTGCAGGAGGCCGCCCGGCTGATCACCAAATCTTCCGACCCGGAACCCGCCATCAAGGGTGTCCTGCGTCTGTTGTCCCAGCTGCTGGGACTGAACCGGGGCCGGGTATTGTTGCCCTGTCCGGATGACGGCACCCTCGATATCCGCTATGCCTATGGTTTGACCAAGGATGAGCGAGAGCGCGGCCGGTATATGATCGGGGAGGGTATTACCGGTAAGGTCTTCCAGACCGGCCAGTTGGCGCTGATTCAGGATATCGACGAAGAACCCACCTACCTGGCCCGGGCGGTGGATCGGGCCACGTTGCCCAATGAGGCGGTCTCGTTTATCGCCGTGCCCATTGTAATCGAGGAGTACCCGGCCGGTGTGCTGGCGGTGCATCGGTTACGCCAACGGGAGCGTCCGTTTCGCCGCGATCTGGCGCTGTTGCAGGTCCTGGCCACACTGATTGGTCAGGTGCTGCGGGTCAATGAGCTGATCGCCGAACGCACGGCGCAACTGGTAAGTGAAAACCAGTTGTTGAAGAACAAGCTGGAAAGCAAGGGCGCCCGGTACGGCATCATGGGGCAGAGTGCCGCCCTGCAGCAGGCGATTCAGCAAGCGTTACAGGTGGCCGGCACCGGCACAACAGTGCTTTTGTTGGGCGAGTCCGGCACCGGCAAGGAGCGGTTCGCTCGCATGCAGCATCTAGCCAGTGACCGCACGGAAGGCCCTTTCGTCAGTATCAACTGCGCGGCGATACCCGCCACGTTGATCGAGTCGGAACTCTTCGGCCATGAGAAGGGAGCATTTACCGGGGCCACCGCCTTGAAACGGGGCAAGATCGAACTGGCCTCTGGCGGCACCCTGTTTCTGGACGAGATCGGCGACCTGGATCTGGATCTTCAGGCCAAGCTGCTCAAGGTACTCGAGCACAAGGTCATCCAACGGGTGGGCAGCAGCCGGGATAT
>JARRNW010000033.1:0-14091 GCA_037384565.1 Candidatus Thiodiazotropha sp. | reverse complement strand
GCCGCGCTATGGGCGGGATTTTCGTCCTGACAGATGACCAGGGTGAGTCCCGGCAGACTGAGCATCTTCGACTCCAGGGGTGTATCCAGGCCCGGATCCAGAACCACCCGTACCGGTCGGGGCAGGGGCAGGTCCGCGTCGATTCCCAGTGCCTCCTGGTCCAGCCTCAGGGTGAGCGAGGGATCGTCGGACAGGAGGGTTCCCACACCGGTCAGAATCGCGCCACTGAGCGCGCGCAGCCGCTGTACGTCTTTACGCGCCTCGGGCGAGGTGATCCACTGGCTCTCGCCACTCGCCATCGCGGTCCGCCCATCCAGACTCATGGCCAACTTACAGCGGACATAGGGAAGTCCCTGGGACATGCGTTTGATATAACCGGGATTGAGGGCCTCGGCTTGGGGACCCATGACCCCTTCGACCACTTCGATACCGACCCCACGCAAACGTTCGAAACCCTGACCCGCAACCTTTGGATTGGGATCGCGCATCCCCGCAACCACCCGGCTGACACCGGCTTCGATCAGGCCCTCGGTACAGGGCGGGGTACGCCCCTGGTGGCAGCAGGGTTCCAAGGTGACATAGGCGGTGGCCCCCCGGGCGCGTTCCCCCGCCTCTGCCAGGGCATTGCGCTCCGCGTGGGGTTCCCCGGCACGCCGGTGATAACCCTCACCGACCACATGCTCGTCCCGCACCAGTACGCAACCGACCCGTGGGTTGGGTTGGCTGGTGTAGCGGCCCCGGGCCGCGAGTTGTATCGCCCGGGCCATGTAGCGATGATCCCGTTCGTGACTCAAGACTTCTCCTCCTCATCACCCAGCAGATCCAACTGGCGCCGGCGCGCTTCCGGGCTGGGTTGCTGTTCCAGGCGCTCGATCTCTTCCCGAAAGGCGTTTACATCTTCGAATTTGCGATATACCGATGCAAAGCGGACATAGGCCACCTGGTCGAGCCGTTTTAACTCTTCCATGACCATCTCACCGATGTCCAGTGAGGGAATCTCCCGTTCCCCACCCGCCATGAGTTTGCGGGTGATGTGATTGATGGCCGCGTCCACATGTTCGGCGCTCACCGGACGTTTCTCCAGGGCCCGGGCCATGCCGGCACGTAATTTGCGGCCGTCGAAATGGACGCGGCTGCCATCCTGCTTGACCACCCAGGGCAGATTCAGCTCCGCGGTCTCATAGGTGGTGAAACGCTCCTTGCACACCGCGCACTCCCGACGCCGGCGAATCTGATCACCCTCGCCCGCCAGACGCGAGTCGATGACCTTGGTGTCCTGAGCTCCGCAGAAGGGGCAGCGCATGACTTTGTCAGTTTTGAGTTTTGAGTTTTAAGTTTTGAGTTGCGCCCACAATCCCTGAATGCCGATTCATTGGGATTCTACGCTTGCTGGATAACTCAAAACTCATCACTCACAACTCAAAACTCTTCAGTCTCCGTAGACGGGATATTTGGCGCAGATATCCAGCACCTTCGCCTTGACCTTGTCGATCACCGCCTGATCACCCCGGCTGTCAATAACGTCGCACATCCAACCGGCCAGTTCGACACACTCCGCTTCATTGAACCCACGGGTGGTGACTGCCGGGGTTCCGACACGGATGCCCGAGGTCACAAAGGGGGACTGGGGATCATTCGGCACCGCGTTCTTGTTAACCGTGATGTTGGCGGCGCCCAGCCAGGCGTCCACGTCCTTGCCTGTCAGGCCGGCCTCGATGAAGCTCACCAGGAACAGGTGGTCATCGGTGCCCTTGGACACCACATCATAACCCCGTTCCATGAAGACCCGGACCATGGCGCGGGCATTATCGAGTACCTGTTGCTGATAGACCTTGTACTCCGGCTCCATGGCCTCTTTGAACGCCACCGCCTTGGCGGCGATCACGTGCATCAGGGGGCCACCCTGGGTACCCGGGAAGACCAGAGAGTTGAGTTTCTTTTCCACCTCAGGGTTGGCCTTGGCCAGGATCAATCCGCCACGGGGACCACGCAGGGTCTTGTGAGTGGTGGTGGTGGTGACATCGGCAATCTGCACCGGACTGGGGTAGAGTCCCGCGGCGACCAGACCGGCCACGTGGGCCATATCCACGAAAAGGTAGGCGCCCACTGAATCGGCGATATCGCGGAAACGTTGCCAATCCACCACCCGTGAGTAGGCGGAGAAACCAGCTACGATCATCTTCGGGTTGTGCTCTTTGGCCAGTCGCTCGACTTCGTCGTAGTCGATCTCGCCGGTTTGCGGATTCAGACCGTACTGTACAGCATTGTAGATCTTGCCGGAGAAGTTGGGTTTTGCCCCGTGGGTCAGATGTCCCCCATGAGCCAGACTCATACCCAACACCGTGTCGCCAGGCTGGCACAGGGCCATGTAGACCGCCGCATTGGCCTGGGAACCGGAATGGGGCTGGACATTGGCGTAATCCGCATTAAAAAGGGTCTTGGCCCGGTCGATGGCCAGCTGTTCGGCCACATCCACATATTCGCAGCCACCGTAGTAGCGCTTGCCCGGATAGCCCTCAGCATATTTGTTGGTCATCACACCGCCCTGTGCCTGCATCACGCGGGGGCTGGTGTAGTTTTCCGATGCAATCAGCTCAATGTGCTCCTCCTGACGGCGCTCTTCCGCCTGGATGGCTTGCCACAGCTCATTGTCATATCCCTGAATCTGCATACTCTTGTGAAACATTACGCCCTCTCCAGCTGGTGAAACAGGGGGCGAAATATAGCAAAAATTCCGCGTGACGTCCTGTCAAATGCGGCCGTTTTACAGGGATGAAGGGTCTCCTCTGAGAGGAAAGAGTTCCGCCCGTGAACAGCCACAGGAAGGGGTCCGGAGCAATCGGGCATGCTGACCGGCATGACAGAACCAAACATCCGACACTCAGGAATCACCAGGAGGCGTATCGCCCATCCCACTCAGGACTTACTGAACAGCCCCGTGGCCTTGACCAGGTCCAGAATCTCATCCCGCCAACCCAGAATGTAGATCGCGGCAACCACGACGAAGACCAGCAAGAGGAGCAGGAACACGGAAATGAACCCACCGATTTCGAAACGACGTTTCATCCGGACATTATCGGTCATGACTCGCGACACCTGCCCCAACACCGGAAACTCCAGTTCGGTTCGCAGGGTCTTGGGATCGAAGTAGACCGGCTTGATCTGGGAAAGCAGGAACGCCACGCCGCCACCCAGGCCGAGGGCGATCATCAGTACCGCTACACTGAACAGCAGACGCTTGGGACCGATCGGCAAAAGGGGAATGCTGGGTGGTTCGACGACCCGGAATTTCAGATTGTCACCCGCCTCATCCGCCTGTTCGGACATGCGGGCGGATTCAAGACGCTGCACCAGTTCCTGGTAATTCTGTTTGTTGATGTTGTAGTCGCGGTTCAAACGGGTCAGTTCCGCCTCGACTTTTGGCAGTGTGTCGAGTTTCTTTCTCAGTTCATCAACCCTTTCCTGGTACTCTCGGGCGCGCAGACGGATGGTTCTCAGTTCCACTTCAGCTTGACGATAAGCCAGTTTGAGTTGCTCCAGGGCGGAATTCCCACCGGAAGAGGACCGGTCACCCCCGCTGGGCGGTACATAGGAGGGGGGCGCATCCGCCGCCTGTTTTTTGAGTTCCTCGATTTTGGATTTGAGCTCCTGCACATCCGGATGATTTTCCGTATATTTCAGGAGCAGCTCATCGAGTCGGGTCTGCATGGCCAGTACGCGCTGGGCCATGGGAGAGTTGGCTACGTCCGAGAATCCCAGTTGCGCCTGGCGGCGTTGTTCCTCTTCCAGAGTGGTTGTGTACTGGCGTTTGAGTTCGTCCCGACGTATGGTCGCCTCTTTGAGTTCCAACTGAACTGTCTCCAGTTCGTTACGGGCCGATTCAAGGCGGTTGAAAATGCCTCCGCTCTCCCGGGGCAGGGTATCCACATTCTTGCGTTTGAAATCCGTGAGCCGGTTTTCCGCCTTCACCAAGCGGTTTTCGTACTCCACGATCTGTTGCTGCAGAAACTGTTGCGCGGTATCGGATTCGATCCGGGTGTCTCCCAGGGCGCTCTCGACAAAGATATCCAGCAGGACCTTGACCACCCGTTGTGCCATGTAGCGATCAGAGTAGACAAAACGAATGATGTAGAAATTCTCGGTTTCACGACTGCCGGGTATCGGTCGGCGGTTAACCTCGATCACGATGGTCTCGCGCAACCAGTTGATGAGCCTTTCCTCTTCCTCCCGATTCTCCGCCTTGTGATCCAGATCGGTCATCATGATCAGTTTTTTCAGGTTCTCATGGCTCAGCAGGGTTCTTGTCATGAGATGCAGACGCTGGTTCATGTCGTTCTGCACTGCCAGCCCCTGAAGCAGTGGCCGCAATACACTATCGGTATCGACATAGACCTTGGCCTCGGACTGGTACTGATCGGGCATGACAAAGACCACGGCCCATCCCATGACGGCGAAGATCCAGGAAAACGCAATCGCCAACCAACGAAAACGCCAGGCTGACCTTATATAACTCTTAATGCGAAAAATGATGTCATTCATCTGTATGTATCTGTGCGGTCCCGATTCATTGACTGTCCCTGGTTGGAATCCCCGAAAGCTCGGGTTTTTCGGCCTTTGGCACGACGTCTCCCCGTGGTCATTTATTCAGACAACACCTTAAATCAAATTCATATAGCATTGTTATTAATAATATTCTATGGAATATTCCAGAAACCACATGAACCCTGCCGATTGAGATTTCCTGAACGCTGAAACAAGCCAAAGGCAGGATTTCCTGAGCAGGCCGAGTCAAGTTCAGCAGCATTCTAATGGAGAACGGCCTGCCAAAGTAGTCAATATTCACGATCCGGTGCGGATTTCTCCCATTCAGCCGCCACCCGATCCGTGGCTGCCGGTCGCTCATCCGGAAATTCGTTCTATTCTTGAGGGTAGCGCCGCCGAACCGATTGGTCGCACATTCCTACCCGCCACCCTGAGAGGACAATCCGAGCATGACGAGTCATTCAAAGTGCGTCGATGGGGTCTACTACCCGGAGTTTCATCCCGGCTGGGGCGGCTGTGCCGAGGAGTTGTTCCACTATACCTCCCGCTACATCGCCTGCACCGAGGCATTTCTGCGCAATCTTGCGGATCAGCGGCAATTCAATCTCAGCGGGTATCGGGCCAACCTGCTCAATGACGCGCAGCGGCGCCTTTTGGCCGCAATTCTAGCAGCCCCTCCCGACCAGATCGCCGCCCGGGCCCTCACCCACCTCGTAAGATCTGTGATTTCGGGTGAAAAACAGATCAGTGAAACCCTGCTGGATCAATTTCGGGACCAGTTGAAGATCATTCCGGAAGGGGTGCCCCTGGTCTATGCCGACCGGCCCCAACGCACCACGCCCCCGGATGTTGCCCCTCTGGACCCCTTTCTGAACCTTGCCGATCGCCTGAGTCTGGCGGTGGCCGTGCGCGACCACCACGTGGAGGTTCAGCTCAAACTGTTGGCACAGCACCTGGACTCCCCGAACCTGTCCTTACGCAACGCCCTTCAGGAGGCGATTCTGAAGCTCCATTTCGCCGGTTATCTACTCAAGAATCATCCGGGCCTGACCCATAAAACCGCCCGGGAACTCGACGATCAGGTTCCTGAACCGTCATCCTTATCATCAAAACACTAGTGAACTCCACCCGATCCTGGATTCCGGCATACGCCGGAATGACGAAAACCGAGCGGTTTGTCTTAAGCTAAACACCACACTAGCTCCGCAACAACACCGGCGTTTCATCCTCCAGGTAGGTGTAGCCTTTCAGGCCCGCCTGGTAAAAACGCAAAAATTTGTTGGCCTCCCGGGCGGTGATGCGGCCCTTGCTACGCGCCTCCTGGAGTTGGCGGCGCATCCGGTCAACCAGTACGGTTTCATGAAACTGGACGTACTCCAACACCTCCGCCACGGATTCACCCTCCACCACCTGCTCCAGTTCGTAGTGATCCCCGTCCATGCGTATGTGTACCGCATGGGTATCCCCGAACAAATTATGCAGATCACCGAGAATCTCCTGATAGGCGCCGACCAGGAAGATTCCCAGCAGGTAGGGCTCACCAGACCGTCCGGTATGCAGTGGCAGCGTCTTGGAACGCCCATCCTGAAGGGGGAAATTTTCGATCTTGCCGTCGGAATCGCAGGTGATGTCCACCAGAACCCCCTGACGTTCCGGTCGCTCGTTGAGCCGATGGATGGGCATGACCGGAAACACCTGGTTGATCGCCCAGCTGTCCGGCAGGGACTGGAACACAGAGAAGTTGCAGAAGTACCGGTCTGCGAGTTGCGCCGCAAGACCGGGCGCCAACTGGTCGATCTCCTCGTCGTCCAGACGCTTCATCACCTGCATCACCACTCGCCAGTAGAGATCATCGGCAAGCGCCCGGTCCGACAGCGAGGCATGTCCCAGGGTAAACAACTTGTTGATGTCGTCCCGGTAGGAGCTCACGTCATGCAAGGCCTCCCGGGGGGAGAGTTTCTCAAACTCCACCAGAGTGTCCCACAACTGGCGAAGCTGTACCGGGCTGTCCGGCTCCGGCTCCTGAGGGGGAGACTCTCCAGCCCGGCGTGAAATGCCAATCACATCGATGATTAACACCGCATGGTGCGCCACCAGGGCGCGCCCGGATTCGGAGATCACATGGGGATGGGGCAGACCCTCCTCGTCGCAGATGTTCTTCAGGGCCCAAACCACGTCGTTGGCATATTCCTGAAGACTGTAGTCAACCGACAGGGTGCTGCCGGAAATCATGCCATCGTAATTCACACCCAGACCGCCGCCTACATCCATATATTCGATCGGCGCGCCCAGTTGACGAACCTGAAGGAAAAAGCGGGCGGCTTCCTGCATGGCTTCTTTTATATGCCGAATTTGCGGCACCTGACTGCCGATATGAAAATGCAGCAGACGCAGGGACTCGAGTTTCCCGACCTCCTTAAGCTTGGCGACCGCTTCCAGGATCTCACTGGCCGACAGGCCGAACTTGGAGTTATCTCCGCCCGAATCGTCCCACAGTCCGTTGCTGGTGGTAATCATGCGACAACGTAAACCAATCAGCGGCTCGACTTCGAGACGGCGGGCCGCGTCCAGGATCAGATCGAGCTCATTGGGCTTTTCAACCACCACAAAGACCCGCTTGCCCATCTTCAGCCCCATCAAGGCAAGATCGACGAACTCCTGATCCTTGTAGCCGTTACAGATGATCAGTCCGTCCACATCTTCGAGCATGGCCAGGGTCGCATGGAGTTCGGGTTTGGATCCCGCCTCAAGTCCCCAGTGGTAGACACTGCCGAACTCCACCACCTCCTCGACCACCTGCTGCTGCTGGTTGACCTTGATGGGGTAGACGCCGAAATACTCCCCGTTGTATCCCGACTCCTGAATGGCGATGCGGAAGCGTTCGTGAATCTGCCCCATGCGGCGTCTCAGCATGTCGGAGAAACGCAGCAGCAGAGGCGGGCGCAGATCACGCTCGGTCAGCTCGTCGCAGAGTTTTTTCAAGTCGATGCGTCGGGCTCCGTCGGCGATTACCTCCACATGCCCCTCGTTATTGACGCAAAAGAAGCCACCCCCCCAGCATTCGACCTGGTAGAGGCGCTCGGAGGCGCGTCGATCCCACTGTAGTTCACTCATCGTCCACTCCGATTTGAGAGCCTTCCGGCGATCTCTGATCAAACCCCTGAGCCTTGCCCCAGTATGAGATACATTTCTGCATCAGCTTTGCCGCCAGCATATCGGATACCCGATGGGCATCGGGTACCAGTTCCAGGATATCCACTCCGGCGAGTTGGATATCACGGTTGTTCGTGAGGGCCTCCAACAGGTTCAATCCCTGGTGCCAGCCGAGGCCACCCGGTTGGGGTGTCCCCACTCCCGGCACCTGTCCGGGGTCGAAACCGTCCATATCGATCGTCAGCCAGACCGGCCCCGTTAATTCGTCCAGCAGACTCAGCAAGGAGGCCCACTCTCCGGGCTGTTGCAGTTGACGATCGAAGAACACACGAATCCCAGGATCCTCCGCCATGCGCCGAGCCTCATCGGCATGCAGCGATCGGATGCCGATCTGGATCAATTCATAGCCACGCTCCCGGATCCGGTGCATGGGACAGGCATGATTGTAGATTGAGCCCTGATAGCTGGGCCGGAGATCCGCGTGGGCATCGATCTGCACCACCGTCCCACCCTCAGGCATGCGCGCAAACACCATCTCCGGGGTGATCGAGTGTTCGCCTCCCAAGGCAATCAGCAGATTGTCACGGGGCAACCCATCCACGGTGCGAAACAGACGTTCATGAAACAGCGCTTGCCGATCCGCGACCACGTCCACCGCGGGAAGCACCGATGACTTCAGGTAGCGACTGGGGCACCAGCGCCGGTCCTCCTCATAAAACTCGAGCTGTTCACTGGCGCTGAGGATCGCCTCCGGCCCCAGTCGGGTCCCCCCCTGATAGGTCACCGTATGCTCATAGGGAACCGGCAATATCAGGATATCCGCCTGGTCAATCGGACAGTTGGGAAGCGAGAGATAATGCATGCTCTGGTACTGCCTGGATAGGGTGTTAAAGTCGGGGCGAAGAGTATAACCGGAAACATCATCGGTTGAAGCACCTCAGCCGACCGACAAGGCTTGCAACAGGACTTTCAATCCGGCAATCCCCTTGAAGGGATGAGAATACTGGCTGCGAGTATGTTTTTTTCGGTACTATATGGGGATACCTGTGTTTTGCCCGTATTGCCCGGCAGTACCGGACATCACACCCATGCCAGATATTCCGGCTCGGCCGCAACCTCTTGCATGACAGTAATAGATTTAAACATTTGACCGGATAAACAAATAGATGGAAAGCGCATCTCCCACTGAACTCGAAGTCGCTCAACTGATTGTGGAAACCCTCAATCTCGAGGATGTCTCCGCAGATGAGATCGAACCGGACGCCCCGCTCTTCCGGGACGGCCTGGGTCTCGATTCCATTGACGCACTGGAGCTCTCCCTGGGCATCAAGCAAAAGTACGGCATCCAGCTCAAGGCCGATGATGAAAATATCACGGCGATCTTCTCCTCACTGGCCAAGCTGACCCGGTATATAGTGGAAAACCGCTGATTGTGTGGTGCGAGCACGTCAATCCGGTACCCACCGACCATCCCTGTCTGGCAGGACATTTCCCCGGTAACCCCATCGTACCCGGCACACTGATTCTGGACCGGGTCATCGATTTGCTGAGCCGTCGTTTTCCTGAGCACGAGGTCAAAGAGGTGATCAGCGCCAAGTTCATGCGTCCCCTGTCTCCGGGTCAGGCTTTCGAGGTCTGGGGGGAAGACAAACCGGGGCAGGTTCAGTTTGAGTGTCGGGTGGATGGAACACCCTTTGCCTCAGGCAAACTGGCGCTGCTCGGGGCACGTCCTTGAGCAGCCACTGGAAGGGACATGGTGAACGAGGCACCACGGGCGCGCTTCGCCTGATTCTGTGGATCGCGTTGCACCTCGGGCGCTTTGCGGCCCGTTCGCTGCTCTATCCCATCACACTCTATTTTCTGATCTCCGCCGGCCCGGCCCGGCGTGCATCCCGGGAGTACCTGAGCCTGATTCTGGGGCGTCCCGCGGGATTGCGGGCTATCGCAAAACACATCCACACCTTTTCCTCCACCATTCTGGACCGGGTCTTCCTGATGGCGCGGCGTTTCGATGAAGTCGACGTTGCGACCCACAATCATCGTCTGATCGCCGAGTACACCGCGGCGGGAAGAGGCTGCATCCTGCTGGGTTCTCACCTGGGCAGTTTTGAAATCCTCAGGGCAACAGCGATCGTGAAGCGGGAATTGCCTTTGAAGATCCTCATGGTCCCGAGTCATAACGAGAAGATGATGAAGGTGCTCTCCGAGCTCAATCCCAGACTCAATGACACCATCATCCCCCTGGGCCAACCGGACACTCTGATACGTGCCAAAGAGGTCGTTGCTCAAGGCGGCATTATCGGCTTGCTGGGTGACCGGGTGGCAGACACCAACAAGATCGTACAGTGCCGTTTCCTCGACCGTGACACCCAATTCCCCCAGGGCCCGATGCTCATGGCCTCGCTCCTGAAAGCCCCGGTGTTTCTCTTCTTCGGCCTCTACCTGGGCGGCAACCGCTATGTCATCCATATCGAGCATTTCACCGATCAGGTAACCACCGAACGGGGCCGGCGGAATGAATCCCTGCAGATCTGGACCCAGAGGTATGCGGACCGGCTCGAACACTACGCCCGCCTGGCCCCCTACAATTGGTTCAATTTCTATGATTTCTGGGGGACGGATGAGAAGAAATCCGAGCCATGCACAGACTAAATCCGTGAAGAAGATGATCGCTATCGGCCAACGCCTGTTGCTGATCAGCCTGTTGGGCCTCATCACGCCTCTGACCCATGCATCGGAATGGCAACTCGCGGATCTCATGCAGAGCCTGCATGAACGGGGGGCCCGCCAGGCTCGCTTCAGCGAAACCCGCACCTTGGCAATCCTCGATCAACCCATCGAACAGACCGGTCTGTTGATTTTCGAGCCTCCGGACCGGTTGGTCCGCCGCCTCGATCCTCCAAGCACTCTGAGCGCCGAAATCGAGGGCAATCAGCTCACCCTCTGGCAGGGCGAAGAAAGGAAGCAGACCCTGCTGCTCGACAACGTTCCTGAACTACTGGCTTTCAGCGCATCATTCCGCGCCATCCTGGCCGGAGATACGGACACCCTCGAACACTATTTCGAGACCCATCTGGAGGGCGGGGAGAGAGCCTGGACCCTCACACTGACCCCCAAACAAAGCGGCTTTGCCGCGCGCATCGCGCGCATCGTGATTGAAGGCCAGGGAGCAGAGATCAACCGCTACACCACCCTGGAGACCGGGGGTGACCAAACCCTGACCCGTCTGCAGCCACTCGCCCCAGCCCCCAAGACTGATTGAACATGCCCGCGAGAGTCCGACTCCTGCTGATCTGGCTGGGTGCCTTACTGTTGGGGAGCGGATGGGCCATCAGCCATATCAGCGTGCGCACCGACCTGAGTCTGTTTCTACCCAAGGGCACGGCCGCGGAACAACGGCTGTTCCTCGAGGAGATGAACCAGGGTCCGGCCTCCCGCCTGTTGCTGCTGGCGATCGGTGGTGGCAGCCCCGAATCACGGGTCCAACTCAGTCAGAAACTCGCCGCCGCACTGCGCGATTCGGACGCCTTCGAGCAGGTGGAGAACGGGGCACCGCGCCCCTTCGAACTGGATCCGACTCTGTTTGAATATCGTTATCTGCTACAAGCCGACCTCGAACAACACGCCTTTTCAGTAGAAGTGCTACGCTCCGCTCTGCAACAACGTCTCATGGAGTTCGCTCCCCATTCCCCAGTCCATTCCAATCCCAAATGACGGCCGACCCGACCGGGGCATTTTCCACATGGCTTAGAGGCAACCTGCCACAGGACACCCTGAACAAAGCACGGGGTGTATGGATGAACCAGGACGAAACTCGAGCCCTGCTGGTGGTTATGACCCGCGCCGGGAGCCTGGAACTCGATCGCCAGGCAGCAGCGCTGCAGCAGATACACACCCGCTTCGAGCAGTTGGATGACACCGGCTTGCACAGCCTGGTGGTGAGTGGCCCGGGGGTGTTCGCGACCAGTTCCCGGAGCGTTATCCACCAGGAAACCCAGACCCTCAGCCTGATCGCGTCGTGCGCCATCGCCCTGATGTTGTGGCTGGGCTATCGATATCTCCCCTATTTGTTATATGCCGCCCTACCCCTGGCGACAGCCTTGCTTAGCGGGAGTGTGGTCTGTCATCTCATTTTCGGTGAGCTACACGGCATCACCCTGGCCTTTGGCATTACCCTGCTGGGCGTCACCATCGACTACCCCATCCACCTGTTCAGCCATCTGCGTAATCCGGCCCGAGCAAAGGTTGATATGCAGGCCATCTGGCCCACCCTGAGGCTTGGCGTGATCACCACCTGTGTGGGCTACCTGGTGCTGGTGACCACCGATTTCACGGGCCTTCAGCAACTGGGGGTATTCACCCTGAGCGGATTATTAACCGCAGCCACGGTCAGCCGCAGCCTGCTTCCCCGCCTGTTCCCGGAGCCCTTCGATTCCCCCGAACCGAAAGGACTCGCCCTACTGCGGGGCCTGCGGGTAAAACGTCGCTGGCCTGTGGCGATCACCCTGGGAGCCGGGCTAGTCAGTCTGCTCCTGATCGCGAGTCGTGGCACGGACCTCTGGCAGGATGACATCGCAAGCCTCTCCCCCCTGCCGCAAAACCTGCTGCAACAGGACAGGCTCCTCAGAGCCGAACTGGGTCAGGCGGAACCCAATCACTTCCTGGTCCTGAATGGACCGGACGTGGAGACCCTGCTACAGACTGGTGAGCGACTCCGGGAACAACTGCAAGACACCCCGGAGGCCTCGTTGGCGGAGTTCGATCTGCCCAGCGATCATCTGCCCAGTCAGAAACGTCAACGGGCATTTCAAGCGCAACTGCCGGACCCGGAAACCCTGGCGCGCCATCTGCAACAGGCGATGCAGGATCTGCCCTTCCGTGCCCCGGCATTCACCCCGTTTCTCGAAGCAGTCGAGCACAGCCGAACGCTTCCTCCCCTGAGTTATGACCAGGCCATGCAGACCGGACTCAAAACCCGGCTCGAGAGCAGCATCCGTATCGGCCCCGACGGCATCCACGCGTTGATCCCCTTGAAAAACGTTGAGGATTCGCAACGCCTGGCCGGGTTCGTTGAAAGCTCACTACCAGAAATCCACTACCTGAACCTCAGACAGGAGACCAGTCGTCTGGTAGGGGAGTTCCGGAGCAAGTTTCTCGCCCGGGTGGCCCTGGGAGGCCTGTTCATGCTGCTGCTGCTTTGGTATGGTCTGCGCTCTTTACGGCAGGCGATACTGACCCTGTTGCCCATTGTCGTGGCCATCCTGGTCACCGTGGCAATCCTGTTCGGCAGCGGTGAGTCACTGAATCTGTTCCACCTGATTTCCCTGATGCTGGTCCTGGGTATCGGATTGGACTACAGCCTGTTCTTCAACCGTCCGGATCAGGTCTCTGAGCAATTGCGAACCCTGCACGCTTTGACAATCTGTGCTATCAGCACCAGCGGGGTGTTTGCAATCCTTGCCAGTTCCTCGATACCCGTGCTGCGTGCCATTGGTTTGACCGTCGCTGTCGGGGTTGCTTTGAGCTACTTTTCCACTTATGCCCTGTCACGGGGTTGGATGGGAACTGCGGATCGCTGAATGAACAGAATCCAACCGGCATGGCTCCGGCTGTTGCGTCGCTGGCTCCCCCTGGGACTGCTCCTGCTTACGCTCAGTTACCCACTGGTCTTGCACCTCGGGGTAATCTCCGGCAATCTGCTCCCGGCGACTCTGGTGATGCTGCTCATCCTGGGTAGCTGGGGGACACTGGAACTGAGCAAGTCACATGTCAGTGGCTGGCTATTGATCGGTATCGCTCTAAATGGTGTGCTGTGGTTGTGGCTGGGAAAACCGGACATGGTCAAACTTCTGCATCTGCCGCCGATACTCATCAATGGTATTCTGTTCCTGGTGTTTTCAATGACCCTGCTGCCCGACCGAACCCCCCTGATCACTCGCTTCGCGCAACTCATGCATGAGCAGGAACGGCCGTTGAAAGCGCTCGAAACACACTACACCCTCCGGGTTACTCAGATCTGGTCAGGCATCTTTGCCTTTCTGACCCTGGAGAGCGCCTGGCTGGCCTTCTGGGCGAGCGAAGAAACCTGGTCCCTGTTCACCAACTTTATTAATTACCTGTTGGTAGGCATCACCATGCTGATTGAATACCGCATCCGGGTACATCGACTGCCCCACCTGGAACATCCGGGATTTCTGCGTTTCGTGAAACAGTTTCGGAGCATCGAATGGCGCAGACTGCTGTGACCCGGCTGATCCAGGGCGGATTTCTGGTCCATCATCCCCAGCAACCGATTGCCTGGCACCGGGGAAAAGCGCTCTGTGCGGAACATTTCCTTCAGGATGTATCGAGGCTCGCGGCGCAATTGCCGGAATCCCATCACGTGTTCAATCTCTG
>JARRNW010000032.1:0-14138 GCA_037384565.1 Candidatus Thiodiazotropha sp. | reverse complement strand
AGTGGGCAAAACCCGAAACGTCAGCTCGGCCTCATCCAACAGCGCGATACGAGGCTTGGACAGGGCCGCAAGAAAGACCCGCAACAGGCGCAGAATCAGATTCAAGGCAGCTCACTCCATGCCACAATCACACCGATTCCATCCCATCAAAAGGCGTCATCATCGAAACCCATGATCGAACCGCTGCCCGCGAGAATCGCACTGAACAGGCCGCTGCTCTGAGGCAGGATCCGCTGCATGAAAAATCGCCCGGTATCGACTTTCGCCTGGTAGAAACGCCGCTCCTCCCCATCCAGTTTGGTCAGTGATATCTCCGCCATGCGTGTCCACAGATAGGCCAGCGCGGTCAGGCCGAACAGCCGCAGATAGTCGGTCGCCGCGGCCCCCGCCTCATCCGGGTTCGCCAATCCAGACTGGGCGATCCAGGCGCTGGCCCGCTGCAGCCGGCCGAACACCTTGGCCAGGGGCATAAGGAACTCCGCAAGCTGTGCATCCTGCTGATGGGCCTCGAGATAGTCAGCCACCGGATGAAAAAACCGCCGCAGATAGCGCCCCATGTGGGCGGGCAGCTTGCGTCCCACCAGATCCAGGGCCTGAATGCCGTTGGTGCCCTCGTAGATCTGGGTGATGCGGGCATCCCGCACATACTGCTCCATGCCCTGTTCGCGGATGTAGCCGTGGCCACCCATCACCTGCACGCCAAGGTTGGCGCAATCGAACCCCATATCGGTGGCGAAGGCCTTGAATACCGGGATCAGCAGGGCCACCAGATCTTCCGCCGCCTGGACCTGTGCCGGGTCGCCGCTACGCTGGTAGACATCGATCTCACTGGCCAGCCAGGCCCCCAGAGCCCGGGTGCCTTCCACATAGGCCCGCTGGGTCAGCAACATGCGCCGCACATCGGGGTGGACCAGCAGGGGGTCGGCCGGTTTGTCCGGTGATTTGGTCCCTTTCAGGGCGCGTCCCTGAAGACGCTCCCGGGCATATTCCACTGCGCCCTGGTAGGCGACCTCACCCAGTCCGACACCCTGCACTCCCACCCCGAGGCGGGCGGTGTTCATCATGGTGAACATGGCGCGCATCCCCTTGTGGGGTTGACCGAGCAGCCAGCCGGTGGCGTCGTCGAAATTCAGTACGCAGGTGGAGGAGGCCTTGATCCCCATTTTGTGCTCGATGGCGCCACAGGCCACCCCATTGAGTGCCCCCGACTCACCGCTGGCCTCCGGTAGCCGCTTAGGCACAACGAACAGGCTGATACCCTTGATACCCGGAGGCGCATCGGGGAGCCGCGCCAGGACCAAGTGGATAATATTGTCGGTCAGGTCGTGATCCCCTGCGCTGATGAAGATCTTGGTGCCGGTCAAACGGTAGCTGCCATCCTCCTGGGGCGTCGCCTTGGTTCGCACCAGGCCCAGATCGGTACCGCACTGGGGCTCGGTCAGACACATGGTGCCCGCCCAGCTGCCATCGGCCAGGCGGGGCAGATAGAGACGCTTCAATGTCTCATCACCGTGCACCTTGATGGCGTTGTAGGCCCCATGAGAGAGACCGGGGTACATCACGAAGGAGAGGTTACAGGCGGTAGCCATCTCCTCGACCATCAGATTCACCAGATTGGGCAGTCCCTGGCCCCCGTCCTCGGGTTCGCAGGCAAGGGCGGTCCAGCCCGCCTCGGCGTATGCTTGATAGGCCTCTTTAAAGCCCGCCGGCGTGCGCACCTCGCCATTCTCGAAGTGGCAGCCCTCTTCGTCGCCACTGCGGTTGAGGGGGAAGAGCACTTCCGAGAAGAACTTGCCCGACTCTTCGAGCACCGCATTGAGCAGATCTTCGTCGAGTTCCTCACACCCCGGCAGGGCGCGCATCCGCTCCGGGTCGAGCAGTTCGTGATAAATGAACTGGTAATCCCTCAAGGGGGGTTGATACTGGGCCATGATTCAATTCCTCAGGGGTTTGCCGGTTTCCAACATGTGTTCCATCCGCGCCAGGGTGTCCGGATGGTGGGTCAGACGCATGAAGTGCTTCAGTTCCAGGGCCAGCAGATCCCGCTCGGAGAGGGGTTCGGTAACATCGGTGTCACCGCCGCTGAGCACCTCCATCAGGGCCCCGGCCACCACCTTGTCATGGGGGGTGACCTTGCCCAGTTTGGCGAAGCCGTCCACCGCCATCTGCATGGCGACCCGGGCGGTGGGTCCCGGTAGATGGACCTCCACCGGCTCCGGCGGGGCGTAGCCCTCCACCATCGACAGGGCCTTCGCCTTGGCATCGGCCAGCAGGCGATCCCGGTTCATGGTGATACTGTCCCCACCGCGCAGGAACAGATAGTCCCGGGCCTCGGCGGCGCTTTTCGCCACCGTGGCTACACTGATGGTCTCGAAGGCCTTGACCACCGGCGGCATGGGACCCCCCGGGCGGCGTTTGTTCACGCTCCAGCGGGTGAGCAGCTCCTTACAGCCGCCCCAGCCGGGAATCACCCCGACCCCCACCTCAACCAGACCCACATAGGTCTCCGCGTGAGCCTGCAGGGCATCACAATGAAGGAGAATTTCACAGCCGCCGCCCAGAGCCATCCCGGAAGGTGCGCCCACCACCGGGAAGGGGGCGTATTTAAGCGCCAGATAGGTCTCCTGCCCCTCCTTCACCATCGCCTCGGCCTCGGGCCACATGGCCAGGTTGGCGGCGAACAGCAGCAGACCAAGATTGGCCCCGGCGGAGAAGTTGGTCCCTTCGTTGTAGATCACCAGGGCCTTGTAGCCCTGTGCGGGCACCAGCTCGATGGCCTTGCGGACCATGCCCATGATCTGGGGATCCATGGAGTTCATCTTGGAGGTGAATTCGAGACACCCCACCCCATCGCCGATGTCCCAGAGGGCCGCGGAGGCGTTCTTCGCCAGAGGAGTCGAGCGGCGTTTGACATCGGCCAGCAACATGACACCCTCGGGGCGCGGCACCGGTCGGTAGTCCCCCTCGGTGGAGAGGTATTGCAGCACCCCATCCTCGACCTGATAGAAGGGTCTCCCGGCCGCCATCTCCAGCAACTCAGGAACCGGCTGGCCGTCGTCCCTCAGACGCTCGGCAAACCAGGCGCCGCCGATCCGGTCGATCAGTTCGAAAGGACCGTATTTCCAGGCGTAGCCGAGACGCATCGCCTCATCCACCGCATACAGGTGGTCGTTGATCTGAGGCACCAGACTGGCGGCATAACTCAGCACCTTGGAGAGCACCCGCCAAGCGTAGCGCCCACCTTCATCGGGATGTTCCAGCAGGGCACGCAACCCCAGTTTGGCGGCGGCGACACTCTCCAGACTCGGCTTCTGGGAAACCTGGTATTCGCCGGTCTGCAGGTCGATACTCTCCTTGACCTTGCCGCCCCCCTCGCGATTGATGCGATAGAACCCTCCCTTGCCTTTGCGTCCGGTATAACCGTCGGCGATCATGCGTTCGAGCAGCGGCGGAATCTCCGCCACCTCGAAAAAGGGATCGTCCGGGGGCAGAGTCGCCTTCATGCTGTGCATCAGATGGGGCATGAGATCGAGGCCCACCAGATCAGAGAGGCCGAACACACCGGTCTTGGGGATACCTACCGGCTTACCGATCACCGCGTCGGCGGTCTCCACCGGGACACCCATGCGGAAGGCCTCCAGCACCGCGGTCTGGATCCAGTAGATACCAATCCGGTTGGCGATGAATCCGGGGGTGTCCTTGCAGTCGACCAGACCTTTGCCCAGACGGCGGTCGCAGAAATCCCGCAGGCCGGCCAGGGCATCCCGCCGGGTCTTTTCGCCCTGGACGATCTCCAACAACCGCATGTAACGGGGCGGATTGAAGAAGTGGGTGATGAGAAAATCCTCGGCAAATCCCGCCGGCATCTCCGCCACCAGTTGATCCAGAGGTATGGTGGAGGTGTTGGATGAAATCAGGGAACCGGGTTTGCGGACCTCGTCGATCCGCCGGTAGAGGGACTGCTTGATATCGAGCCGCTCAATCACCGCCTCGATGATCCAGTCGCAGTCGGCCAGCACCTCCAGGTGATCTTCGATGTTGCCGGTGGTGATCCACTTGGCGTTGCGCTTGTGCATGAACGCTGCGGGTTCGGCCTTGAGCAGTTTCTGCAAGGCGGTCTCGGCGATCACGCTGCGGTTGGTCGCCCCTTGTGGAACGATATCGAGCAATACCACCGGCACCCCGGCATTGGCCAGGTGGGCAGCGATCCCCGCCCCCATAACCCCCGCGCCGATGACGGCAACCTTGTTAATCTCCATCACAGCGCCTCCAGAATGGTGGCGATGCCCTGACCTCCGCCGATACATTGGGTCGCCAGGGCGAACTGCTTGCCCTCACGCTGTAGTAGCTGGGCCGCCTTGCCGGTGATGCGCGCGCCGGTGGCTCCCAGGGGATGACCCAGGGCGATGGCGCCGCCGTCCAGGTTGATCTTCTCAGGATCCAGCTCCAAATCGCGGATACAGGCCAGGGACTGACTGGCGAAGGCCTCGTTGAGCTCGATGATGTCGAGATCGGCCGCCGTGAGACCGGCCCTTTGCAGCGCCTTGCGGGTGGCCGCCACCGGACCTATGCCCATGATCTCCGGCGCACAACCCGCCACACTGATACTCTTGATCGCCGCCAGGGGTTTGAGGCCGTTTTCCTGGGCGTAGGTCTCGCTGCAGACCAGAGTCGCACTGGCCCCATCAGTCAGCGGGGAAGAGGTTCCAGCGGTCACTGAACCGTCCTGAGAAAAGGCAGGCCTGAGTCCAGCCAGCCCCTCTGCCGTGGTTTCCGGGCGGATACAGCCGTCCTGCGCTACCTGCCCCTTGCCGGTTTCAATGGGGACGATCTCGTCGCTGAGTCTGCCCGCGGCCCGTGCCTCGGACGACTTTTGGTGACTGAGCACCGAGAAGGCCTCTTGGTCGGCCCGGGAGAGGGCGTATTTTTTGGCCACATTCTCGGCGGTTTCGCCCATACCCATGTAGGCGCCGGGCAGGTTCTGATAGAGCACCGGGTTGGGCATCGGATTAAAGCCGGTCATGGGTACCCGGGTCATCGACTCGACCCCGGCGCAAATGAAGACTTCACCCGCGCCCATCTGAATCGCCCCGGCGGCCATATGGATCGACTGCATGGAGGAGCCGCAAAAACGATTCACCGTGGTGCCGGCCACCGATTGGGGTAGTCCGGCGAGAAGTCCGATCAGACGCGCTGCATTGAATCCCTGCTCACCCTCCGGGAAGGCGCAACCGAGGATCAAATCCTCGATATCCTCCGTGCGCACCCCGCTGCGCGTAACCAGGGCCTTGACCACCTGAGCAGCCAGATCATCGGGACGAACCTTCACCAGCTCACCCTTATTGGCGAAGGTAAAAGGGGAACGTACATAGTCCGCAATCACGACTCGCTTCATTGCCTCTCTCCGAAAAGTTCTCGTTGATACTTGGTTAAGGACCAGGGTCAGTCCCGGTTCCGTACTGTCTGATTCGCCGCTTCGATAGCGGAGAAACACTCCTGACGCATTTCTTCCAGCTCCAACAGGGTTGTCTCAAGGTCCTCGCGCTGCTGCTCCAGCTCGCCGACGCGTCGCTCGACCTTCCCGAGCAGCAGTTTCACCTGCTTGGTTTTCGAGGGGTCGAGGTCATACATGTCGAGATACTCTTTGATGTCCGCCAGGGTGAATCCCAGGCGTTTGCCCCGCAGAATCAACTGCATCCGACCTCGGTCCCGATGGTTATAAACCCGGGTGGTGCCGGCCCGTTGGGGCTTGATCAATCCCTTGGTTTCGTAGAAACGGATGGCACGGGGAGTAACACCCAACTCGGACGCCAGTTCCGTCACGCTATAGAGATCTGTTGAAGAAGCTGTCATGGAAACTCACTATAGTTTTGGTTTACGTAAACGTCAACATAAAACCCTATACGTATACATGGTGTTCGACGAGGCCCGATCCCTGCCCTTCGGGACTGGCACTATTCCGACTCTTCGTCCCGAGCAACCTCGGCATTCAATCGCACCATGACCGGACCGTCCTGGCGGAAGGCATGGCAGCTATCCGCCATCCAATCCAGCGCCTCCCGGGTCCAGACTTCACGGGAAAGGCTTTGAAAGGCCACGGTTCCCATACCCCGCAGAAGATCGATCAGATGTCGGCAACCCAGAATACCGGCAAAGCGTTCGCTGAGTTGGGCGTTCCATCCCCGGCCTACGCGGATCCCCCGAATCCCTTCGAAACGCTGAATAATCTCGGGACAGATTTCGAAAGGGGTACGCGCCATGCGCACCGAGATATCCCGGATCACCCCATCCGGTTCGAGCAGCAGGCGGATGGTCATGTCATGAACCGGAGTACCCGCCGGGAGCTCCTGATGAAAGCCGATCCGGGTGTCGTAGGCCTTGCTGTCGATCAGCCGGCTCTCGATCTCCAGGGCACCGTCCTCGTGCATCCAGGTCTGGTGCTCAATGGAACGGCGATGCAGGGCCTTGGGTGGTTTGGATTCGCTCATGGGGACTCACATATTCGGGTAGTTGGGCCCGCCACCCCCCTCCGGGGTGTGCCAGACGATGTTCTGGGAAGGGTCCTTGATGTCACAGGTTTTGCAGTGCAGGCAGTTTGCCGCATTGATCTGCAGCCTGGGTTCCCCCGTCCCGCCCTCCTGAACAATTTCATAGACCCCTGCCGGACAGTAGCGCTGTTCGGGGGCGTCATAGCGCGTCAGATTCACCTCAATCGCCCGTTGGGGATCACGCAGGATCAGGTGACAGGGCTGGTCCTCCTCATGGCCGGTGTTGGAGATGAAGACCGAACTCAGGCGATCGAAACTGAGGATGCCGTCGGGCTTGGGATAGGAGATCTTCGGACACTGATCGGCGGGTTTCAGGGATTCGTGATCCGCTGTTGTGTCGTGCAGGGTCAAAGGTAGGCGACCGCGCAACAGGTTTTGTTCGATGAAATTGAAGGTCCCGCCCCCCATCAGACCGAAACGGTGCAGAGCCGGGCCAAAATTACGGCTCCGATAGAGCTCATCGTAGAGCCAGGAGTCGCGAAAGGCATCGGCATAGCCGGTCAGGTTCCGGTCCTGTGGCTCGTCACCTGTCAGGGCATTGAACACGGTTTCCGCCCCAATCATCCCTGACTTCATAGCCGTATGGGCCCCCTTAATCTTGGCGAAATTGAGCGTTCCTGCATCACAGCCCAACAGCAGACCGCCGGGAAAATGCTGCCGGGGCAAGGCGTTCAACCCCCCCTTGGTAATCGCCCGGGCGCCATAGCTGAGACGCTTGCCGCCCTCCAGCACCTGACGAATCTGCGGATGCTGCTTGAAGCGCTGGAACTCTTCAAAAGGCGCCAGGTGGGGGTTGGCGTAGTTGAGATCGACGATCAGGCCAAGCACCACCTGGCCCTCCGCGGCATGGTAGAGGAAGGAGCCGCCGCTGGCACCCCCTTCGCTGAGGGGCCAGCCCGCCCCGTGCAGCACCGCACCGGGCCGGTGCTTGTCCGACTCGACCTGCCAGAGCTCCTTGATCCCCAACCCGTAGTGCTGGGGATCGCAATCCTGATTTAGACTGAAACGCTCGATCAACTGCTTGCCCAGATGACCCCGACAGCCCTCGGCGAACAGGGTGTAGCGGCCCCGCAGTTCGATACCGGGCTCGAAGGTCGCCTTCTCCTCCCCGTTCCGGGCGCGTCCCATGTCACCGGTGACCACCCCTTCGACCCGGCCATCGGCACTGATGAGCAGTTCCGCCGCCGGGTAGCCGGCGAAGATATCGACCCCGGCCTCCTCCGCCCGCTCCCCCAGCCAGCGGCAGAGGCTGCCCAGACTGACCACATAGTTGCCCCGATTGTGCATGCTGCGGGGTGTCAGCAGGCCCGGCATCGGCAACGCGCTTTCAGGGCCGGTGAACAGCACCACCCGATCCTCGCTCACCGGGGTATCCAGGGGTGCGCCCAGGGTCTGCCAGTCGGGCAGGAGCTCGTCCAACGCCCGGGTCTCGAATATCGCGCCGGAGAGAATATGCGCACCGATCTCCGAGCCTTTCTCGAGCAGACACACGGAGAGCTCCCGCTGCTGCTCCTGGGCCAACTGGCGCAGGCGGATCGCCGCCGCCAGTCCCGCGGGACCACCACCAACGATCACTACATCGAATTCCATGCTTTCCCGTTCCATCTGCGTACCTCCGTAGCCTATTCCAGGCTAGCGATCAGTATCGGCATCACTTCGAACAGATCCGCCACCAGACCATAATCAGCCACCTCGAAGATCGGCGCGTCCTCATCCTTGTTAATGGCCACGATCACTTTGCTGTCCTTCATCCCCGCCAGGTGTTGAATGGCGCCGGAGATTCCGACCGCCACATAGAGTTCCGGCGCCACGATCTTGCCGGTCTGCCCCACCTGGTAATCGTTGGGCACAAAACCGGCGTCCACCGCCGCCCGGGAGGCCCCCACCGCCCCATTCAGCTTATCGGCCAACTGCTCGACCAGGGTAAAGTTCTCTTTACTCCCGACTCCACGCCCACCGGAGATCACCACCCGCGCGGCGGTCAGTTCGGGCCGATCCGATTCGGTCAGGGCACGGGAGACAAATCTGGAGAGCCCCGGGTCGGCGATTGCCTCAACCACTTCCACCGGCGCCGTTCCCGAGCCCGCCACGGCAGCCTCAAAGGCGGTGGCACGAACCGTGAGCACCTTGCGTGTATCCCGGCTGCGTACCGTGGCAATCGCGTTGCCCGCGTAGATGGGACGTTTGAAGGTATCCGCGTCGACGACTTCTATCACCTCGGAGAGCTGGGCCACATCGAGCAGCGCCGCCACTCGGGGCATCAGGTTTTTACCGAAGGTCGTGGCCGGAGCCAGCAGATGGGTGTGGTCTTTGGCGATCGCGACGATCAGATCGGCCAGGGGTTCCGCCAACCCTTCGGCATAGGCCCCGGCGTCACACAGCAGGACCCGGGTAACCCCCTCCAGGGCAGCCACCTCATCGGCCACCCCGCGACACCCCTCGCCGGCTACCAGCACCGATACCTCACCCAGTTGTACACCGGCGCTCACAGTATTGCGTGTGGCCCCCGCCAATTGTCCGTTGTGATGTTCCGCAATGATCAACACGCCCATCAGATCACCCTCGCTTCGTTACGCAGTTTGTCCACCAATTCGGCCACATCGGCCACCTTGACACCCCCGCTGCGAACCGGTGGCTCTTCAACCTTGAGGATCTCCAACCGGGGCTGGATGTCGACCCCGAGCGCGTCTGGGCAGGTCACATCCAGGCGCTTCTTTTTCGCCTTCATGATGTTGGGGAGTTTGACGTAGCGGGGCTCGTTGAGACGCAGATCCGCGGTGACCACCGCGGGTAGGGGCAACGCCAGGGTCTCCAGCCCCCCGTCGATCTCCCGGATCACCTCAAGCTGGTTTTTCGAGAGCGTCACCTGGGAGGCGAAGGTTCCCTGCCCCCAACCCAATAGGGCGGCCAGCATCTGGCCAGTCTGGTTGTTGTCGTCGTCGATCGCCTGCTTGCCCAGGATCACCAGATCGGGCTGCTCCCGACGCACCACGGCGGCCAGCATTTTGGCCACTGCCAGAGGCTGCAGTTCCGTATCGCTTTCCACCAGGATAGCCCGATCGATCCCCATGGCCAGCGCAGTGCGCAGGGTCTCCTGACACCCCTTGTCGCCCAACGAAACCACCAGGGTCTCGTCGGCCTTACCCGATTCCTGCAACCGTACAGCCTCCTCCACGGCAATCTCATCGAAGGGGTTCATGGCCATCTTCAGATTGGCCCGTTCAACACCGCTGCCGTCAGCCTTGACGCTGATCTTCACATTCGCGTCGACCACCCGTTTAACGCATACAAGCACTTTCATTCATAGCTCCTCGTTGTTCAGACCCCGGTATTCACCAGGCCCTGTCGTCGAAATCCATCATGCAATCGCCTCCGGCATTGATAGCCCGAAAGTGGGCCTCGCTGCGGGGCAGGATACGGCGCATGAAAAACCGCGCCGTGTTGACCTTGGCGGCATAGAACAGAGCCTCATCACCCTCCCGTTGGTTAAGGCCGATCTGCGCCATGCGCGCCCACTGGAACGCCAACGCGGTGAGGCCGAACAGCTGCAGGAAATCCACCGCCCCCGCACCGGTCTCCAGGGGATTTGCGGCCCCGCGACCGAGCAGCGTCTCGGCCGCCTGTTCCAGCATCGTCGCGGCGGCGGACAACGGACCGGTAAACTCGTCCATGGCGCGTTCATCCTGTTGAGCCTTCAGAAACTCTCGCAACGGCACCAGAAAGCGCTCGATCAACCGCCCCTGGGCCATCGGCAGCTTTCGCCCGACCAGATCCATCGCCTGGATCCCGTTGGTCCCTTCATAGATCTGTCCGATGCGGGCATCCCGCACCAGTTGCTCCATTCCCTGCTCCCGGATATAGCCGTGACCGCCAAATACCTGAACCCCCAGATTTGCCACCTCAAAACCGGTGTCGGTAAAGAAGGCCTTCACCACTGGTGTCAACAGAGCCACCAGCTCTCCGGCCTGCTGGCGCTGGAGCGGATCGCTGGCGTAGGTGGCCACATCGAGCTGTTGCGCCACCCATACCGCCAGCGCCCGGCAACCCTGGGTCAGAGCGCGCATGGTCAACAGCATGCGGCGCACATCCGGATGCACGATCAGCGGTTCGGCCGGTTTGTCACCGGCCCCGGGAGAGCGCCCCTGCAGCCGCTCCTGGGCGTAGGCCACCGCGTTCTGGTAGGCGGCCTCGGCAATCCCCAGTCCTTGAATCCCGGTGGCGAGACGCTCGGTGTTCATCATCTTGAACATGGTGCGCATCCCCTTGTGGGGTTCCCCGACCAGCCAGCCGGTGGCACCGTCGAAGTTGAGGACACAGGTGGCCGAGGCCTTAATCCCCATCTTATGTTCAATGCTGCCGCATCCGATCCAGTTGGGCTCACCCAGCTCACCCTCAGCGCTGGGCAGGATCTTCGGCACCACGAACAGGCTGATGCCCTTAATACCCGTCGGGGCATCCGGCAGACGGGCCAGTACCAGATGCACGATGTTTTCGGTCAGGTCGTGCTCACCCGCGGTAATGAAGATTTTGGTGCCACTGATGCGATAGCTACCGTCCTGCTGCGGTTCCGCCCGGGTGCGCAGCAGGCCGAGATCGCTGCCGCAATGGGGTTCGGTAAGGCACATGGAGCCGCTCCAGATCCCCTCGGCCATCTTGGGAAAAAACCGCGCCTTCAGATCGGGATCGGCATCCTCCTCCAAGGCGGTCCAGGCGCCGTGGGTAAGACCGGGATAGAGACTGAACGACAGGTTGCAGGCGCAGAGCATCTCGTCGACCAGCACATTCAGGGACTTGGGCAGCCCCTGACCGCCATACTCGGGATCGAAGGCAATGCTGTTCCAACCCGCCTCAATAAAATCCCGGTAGGCCTCCTTGAACCCCTCTGGGGTGGTGACCCGGCCCTCCGACCACTGGCAACCCTGTTCATCACCTCCGCGATTGAGGGGCAACAACCGTTCACTGAAAAACCGACCCGCCTCTTCCAGAATCGATCCCAGTGTCTCCCGGTCCAGCTCCTCGAAACCGGGCAGAGATCTCAGGCTGTCCCCTGGATTCAGCTCGTAGTAGGCAAACAGCATGTCGCGCACGGGCGCATGATAGATGGGCATATAACCGCTCCTGGCGATTCGTTGGATACAGAATATCCAGCGCCGGCCCGATCGAGACTTACGCGGGAGGGCCCTGGGCGCCGGATAGTGAAACCGACTAAACGTTTAGGTAATTTAATTGACGTATACGTCAACGTCAACCCAATTCTGCCCTCTGATTCGCCCGGGAAATCGGCGAATGCACCCATTCTGCAAGCCTAGTGGAAAAATCGTGGTCCTGCTTCACGCTGCCCTTAAAGCGGCATGAACGGGTATTCCCCGTCGCAGATTCTGTACCCTTCAGAGCCCGAATCGGTTTGCCCCTCTACTGGTGAGAGAGATCGGCTATGGGAACCAGGGCACTGAAGAGAACGCCCCTCTTATCAATCAACAAACCGTGAGCGCAGCGAACACCTGAATTCAAAACTCAAAATTCACAATTCAAAACTATGCTTACTTCCGCCAAAACGCCGGCGTCAGCAGCACCAACAGGGTAAAGATCTCCAATCGCCCCAGCAACATCGCAAAACACAAGATCCACTTGGCCGGATCGTTGAGGTTGGCGTAGTGGGCACCCACATCGGCCAGCCCTGGTCCCAGGTTGTTGATGCTCGCGGCAACCGCGGAGAAGGAGGTCATAAGATCGAGCCCGGTGGCGGCCAGGGCCAGGTACATGAGCCCAAAGCTCGCCACATAAAGGGCGAAGAACCCCCACACCGCGTCCACCACCCGGGGAGGGATGGTCTTTCCCCCGGTGCGCACCGGGATCACCGCGTTGGGATGGATCAGACGGTTGATCTCACGAAAACCCTGCTTGATCAGTAGCAGGAAACGGATCACCTTGATGCCGCCACCGGTGGAACCGGCACAGCCTCCTATGAAACTGGCAAACAACAACAGGATGGAGATGAAACCGGGCCAGAGTGAATAGTCCGCGGTGGTAAAGCCGGTGGTGGTGCCGATGGAGACGGCCTGGAACAGACCCCGGGTGACCGATTCGTTCCAGGTGTTGTACACATCCATCGTATGAAGCGCGATGATGACGATCACGATGACGAACAACAGGGTTGTGATGTAGCCTCGAAACTCCGAATCCTCCCAGTAGGTGCGCAGCGAACGCCGTCGAATGGCTAGGAAGTGGAGCGCAAAATTGGCCCCGGACAAGAGCATGAACACCACCGCGATCATCTCGATCAGAGTACTGTCGTAATAACCGATGCTCTCATCATGGGTCGAGAATCCGCCGATCGCCACGGTGGCGAAGGAGTGACCGATGGCGTCGAAGAATTTCATTCCCCCGGCCCAGTAGGCCAGGGTGCAGCTCAGGGTCAGGCCCAGGTAGATGAACCAGAGCGCCTTGGCGGTCTCGGTGATCCGCGGAGTCAATTTGTTGTCCTTGACCGGACCCGGGGTCTCCGCCCGGTAGAGCTGCATGCCACCGACACCCAGCATCGGCAGCACCGCCACCGCCAGGACGATGATTCCCATGCCGCCGAGCCACTGCAACTGCTGTCGGTAGTAGAGCAGCGAGATGGGCAGTTCGTCGATGCCGACGATTACTGTCGCACCGGTGGTGGTGAGACCGGAGATCGATTCGAACACCGCGTCGGTGATGCCCATTTCGGAGTTTTTCGCCAACAGGAAGGGAAGCGCTCCGGTCAGACCCAGTACCGTCCAGAACATCACCACCACCAGAAAGCCGTCGCGCATGCGCAGCTCCTGATGACGATGCCGCACAGGGACCCAGAACGCCACACCCAGCCCGAGGGTGAGAATGTAGGCATCGGTGAACCCTACCAGGGCCCCGTCGTCGACGAAGGCCGAGATACACAGCGGCGGCAGCATGCTGAGGCTGAACACCATCAGCAACACCCCGAGTATTCGTTGAACCACAAAGAGATGCATGACTGAGGATTCGTCCAGGGTCCGTTTAGAGGAAGGTCACACCAACCTGGAAGAGCTTTTCCACCTCGCGTACTTTGCGCTTATCCACCAGAAACAGGATCACATGATCGGCACTTTCGATCATCGTATCATGATGGGCGACTAGCACCTGATCACCCCGTACCACGGCGCCGATGGTGGTACCCTTGGGCAGCTTGATCTCTTCGATGGCGCGCCCCACCACCTTGGACGAACCGCGGTCCCCATGGGCCACCGCCTCAATCGCCTCGGCAGCACCACGACGCAGGGAGTGCACCTGCACCACATCGCCCCGCCGTACATGAGTGAGCAGGGTACCGATGGTCGCCTGCTGCGGGGAGATCGCAATATCGATGGGTCCGCTCTGCACCAGGTCTACGTAAGAGGGACGATTGATCAACGCCATCACCCGGGCGGCACCGAGCCGTTTCGCCAACATGGCCGAGAGGATATTGGCCTCATCGTCGTTGGTCACGGCACAAAATACATCGGTGTTTTCGATATTCTCTTCGAGCAGCAGATCCTCGTCCGCCGCGTCACCATGCAGGACGATGGTCATGTCCAGCAGCTCGGCGTTCTC
>JARRNW010000031.1:0-14152 GCA_037384565.1 Candidatus Thiodiazotropha sp. | reverse complement strand
GCCGTCCCTCAGGGAATACCCCCAGGATCAACAACAGCAGCAGTGCGATGGACAACGGCCAGTAGTACAGAGGTTGCGGCACGAATACGGTGCGGGCTTCCGCTTCGGTCTTCTCCAGTTCGTCGATCTTCTGATACACCTTTTCCAGGGCCTCGGTGTCCGTGGCCCGGAAGTAGGCGCCATTGCCGGCTTCGGCGATCTCCCGCATGGCCTGTTCGTTGAATCCCAGGTCGTCGCGGGTGACTACCCGTCCATTTTCCAGAATCGGAACATTTGTTTCATCACTGCCCACACCGATGGTGTAGATTCGTACGCCTTCCTGTGATGCCAGCTGTGCCGCTTTGAGAGGGGGGATGGTGCCGGCGGTATTCTCCCCATCCGCGATGAGCAACAGCACCCGGGAACCCTCGGGGCGTTGCCGCAGTTTTTTGATGCCCAGACCCAGGGCATCACCGATGGCGGTCCCGTCGCCGGCGATACGTGGAATGACATCGCTTAAAAGGTTGCTGACCGCATTGCGGTCATAGGTGATAGGGGACAGCACATAGGCCCGGCTGCCGAATATGATCAATCCGACCCGGTCGCCCTTGCGTCCAGCGATGAATTTGCTCACAACCCCTTTGACCACCTGCATGCGGCTGACCTGCTCTCCATTCAGAGTAAAATCGAGGGCGTTCATGGAGTGGGAGGCATCCACCGCGAGCATCAGGTCGTATCCCTGGCTGCGGTTTTCTGTGTACGGCTCCAGCCACTGGGGGCGCATCAGCGCCAGTACCAGGCAAAGCCACAACAGGTGGAGCAACAGGTGGTAGAGGCGCTTGCTCAGGGGCTGCTTGGGAGTGCGGCTCTGGAACGCGGCTTCGAGCTGCTGCAGGTTGGGGTGCAACAGGGTTGCCTGCAGACCCTCCATTGCTTCGTTGCGCTCTGCGCCGGGGCGCGGCCAGTAAAGTTTCACCAGCCAGGGCAGAATCAGCAACAACCCCATCCACGGCCAGTGGAATTCAAACATGGCAGTGCTCCTCGCTGACCCAGCGGATGGCGGCATCGATCAGTTCGGTCAAGGTTTCCCGGTCCGCGGTACGGTCCGGCGGTGCGTAGGGCAGTTCCAGCAGCAGGCGGCCTTTGATTCGCCAGGTGAAACCGCTGCTGTCATTGCTTTGCAGCCATTCGAGCCAGGTCTCGTCGGTCAGCGCAGCAGTCTTTTCACGGCCGCAGCGCGTGACGGCAATGCGCCGCAGTAGTTCAGACAGTTCACTGGCAATCGGTTTTGCGGGCTCCCGCTTGACCCGTCGGCGCAGTGCAAGCAGGCGGTGGCGGGCGTCCTGCTGCCACTGTCCCAGGGGGTAGAGGCGTCGTCTGCGGATCAGCCACCCGACGATCAGGGCGAGCAGCAGGATCAGTGCGATCAGCAGCCACCATCCGGGGGCCAGGGGCCACCAGGAGACCGTGTCTATGCCTCTTATATCCCGTAGTGGATCCATCAGTGTCGACCGAAATGTCTTGCCAGCCCCTGTGAAAGGGCCTGATGAATCTCTTCATTGGTCGCGATCGGCAACACAGCGATTCCTAGTCGGTTGCTCAGTTGGTTCAGCGCCTGGCGGCGTTGTGTCCAGGTCTCCCGGTAGCGGGTTCGCGCCGCTGTGTCCTGAGTGTCGATCTCGATGGCCTGGCCATCCGGGCCGACGAAGGTGACCCGACCCATGTCCGGCAGCTCCCGGTCCGCGGGATCATCCACCGGCAGCAGCACCACGGTATGATGCTGGCCGAGACGTCCCAGGGTCTGCTGCAGACCCGCGATCTCACGGTTCATGTCGGCGATCACGAAGATCAGGGAACCGGTGTTGGTGCCCTTGTCGGCACGTTGCAGGGCCTCTGTGAGGCAGTCCCGGGTAGGCTGGTGTGTGTCGCCCTCCTGGGTCAGGCTGTGCAGCAGGCGCCATAACGCGCGCCGGTCCTTGGTGGGCTGAAAATACTGCATGCCCGCCTGGGTATCGCCAAACAGAATCCCCCCCACCCGGTCGTGCAGGCTCGATGCGGCCCAACCGAGCAGGGCGGTAGCCTTGGCGGCCTGGACCGATTTGAAGGTGCCGCGGGTGCCGAAATTCATGTGCGGTCCCCGGTCGACACACAGTACTACGCTGCGCTCACGCTCCTCACGGAAGATCTTCAAATGGGGAACATTGGTACGGGCGGTGACGTTCCACTCCATGTTGCGGATGTCATCCCCCTCTCGATACTCCCGGACTTCCTCGAAATCGAGCCCGGTTCCACGAAATACCGAGGCATATAGGCCAGTGAAACTGGAATTCACCAAATGGTGGGAAGCCAGGCCCAGGGTGTGGGCCTGATGGCGCAACTCCAGCAGATCGTCGATATGCGGATAGAGACTCATAGGGGATAGCCTGTCAGGTAGCGATCAGGGGATTGCGACCATGTCGAGCAGGCGGGAGAGAAAATCGTCAGTGGTGATCCCTTCGGCCTCCGCTTCAAACGTGAGCAGGATACGGTGGCGCAGGATCGCAGGTGCCACTGCCTGTATATGATGTGGTGACACGAATTCCTCATCGTCCATCCAGGCGCGGGCACGGGCGCAGCGTGCCAGGGCAATACTCGCCCGGGGCGAGGCGCCGAAACGGCACCAGCGGGCCAGATCCCTATCATAGGCCTTGGGGTTGCGGCTCGCCTGTACCAGATCGACGATGTAGCTGTTCAGCTTGGGGTCCAGGTAGAGTTCGCTCACCGCCTTACGGATATCGAACAGTTCCTGTTGGCTTAGGACCTTGTCCGGTGGGGACAGGGCTTGTTTCTGCTGGGCGTTGTCCAGTTCGAGGATCTTGAGTTCCTCTTCCCGGCTGGGATAACTCACGTTGGCCTGCATCAGAAACCGGTCAAGCTGGGCCTCGGGCAGATGGTAGGTGCCTTCCTGCTCCACCGGGTTCTGGGTGGCTAGCACCATGAAAAAAGCCGGTAACGGATAGGTGGTCTGCCCCACGGTGATCTGATGTTCCCCCATCGACTCCAATAGCGCGGACTGGACTTTTGCCGGGGCCCGGTTGACCTCGTCAGCGAGGAGGATGTTATGAAACAGGGGACCCTGACGAAATTCGAACTCCCCCTTCTCATGGCGGTAGATATCCGTCCCAATCAGGTCGGAGGGAAGCAGGTCCGGGGTGAATTGTATGCGGTGAAAATCCCCCTCGATTGCCTCGGCCAGAGCCTTGACCGCCGTGGTTTTGGCCAGCCCGGGCAGTCCTTCTATCAACAAGTGGCCATCACTCAACAAGCAGATCAGCATACTGTCGATAAATCCGCTTTGGCCAATGACGCGGGAAGCCAGATGCTCACGCAACGGGGCAAGGATGGATGAGTTCATGGGGTGATTATTTCATTGTTATGTTGACGATGGTCTTGAGGCATCTGAAGACAGCTGGCACGCGATCGGATTGCAAGGGTCCGGTTCGCGTCCTTTGCTGAGTACGGTATTCGATCTATCGTGGCGACTATTGGTTCAGAGTGCAAGCAGCAGAAGAACTCCTGTCTATTCGAGTATTCTCATCTAATAATGCTACTTGAGCGGCCTTTGAGTGGTCGGGGTCCATTCGGGTGATGAAACTGTCAACATCAAGGATCGGGCTCTGAGTCACAGCTTCAGAACCCCTGCGATGATCTGAATCGGTCTTGGGTTTCATGAGTTAACTAGTTGTTATTGTAGTTATTAATCATGTTGTTCATTTTTTTAACGATTTGATGTTTGTCCCCGTTACTGCTGGTCTGGCTGGCGGTTTTCAGCGGTTACCAACAATGTTATCCACAGGTTCTGTGAGTATTTCAGAAACTTTTGTATAAAAAAGGGGTTGTGAATCGTATGTGACTGAAATTATCGATAGGGGATGTAAGTCGATGAAAGAAAACAGTATATTAAAAATATAAGACTTCCCTGGCGATCCAGGTATAATCCGCCCTCTTTTTTCATACGGATCTTCCCGTGATTAACAATCTCAGAAATATCGCCATTATTGCCCACGTAGATCATGGCAAAACCACCCTGGTAGATGAACTCCTGAAGCAATCCGGTACCCTGGGTGAACGCTTCGGCAAGGTCGAGCGGGTGATGGACTCCAACGACCAGGAACGGGAACGGGGCATCACCATTCTCTCCAAGAACACCGCCATCCGCTGGAATGATTATCGAATCAATATCGTGGATACCCCCGGGCATGCGGACTTCGGTGGTGAGGTCGAACGGGTGCTTTCCATGGTGGATTCGGTGCTACTGTTGGTAGACGCCCAGGAAGGCCCCATGCCACAGACCCGGTTCGTCACCCAGAAGGCGTTCAAACACGGTTTGCGGCCCATTGTCGTGGTCAACAAGATCGACAAGCCGGGTTCCCGCCCGGACTGGGTCATCGATCAGGTGTTCGAACTGTTCGACCGGCTCGGCGCCACCGATGAACAGCTCGACTTTCCCATCATCTATACCTCTGCGGTGGGCGGCTACGCCGGTTTTGAGAATAATATCACCGAGGGGGATATGACCCCCCTGTTCGAAACCATAGTGAAACACTGTCCGGTGCCCGATGTGGATCCCGACGGGCCGTTTCAGATGCAGGTATCGAATCTGGACTACAACAGTTATGTGGGCGCAATCGCTGTGGGCCGCGTGACCCGGGGTACCGTGAAACCCAACCAGCAGATCACAGTAGCGAAATACGACGGTGAGCAGCAACGGGCCAAGATCGGTCTGGTCTACGGATATCTCGGACTGGAGCGTTTCGAGGTCGAACAGGCAAGCGCCGGGGACATCATCGCCATCAGCGGGCTGGAAGCCCCGAACGTCTCCGATACCTTGTGCGATCCGGCTCACCCGGAGCCGATGCCACATTTGACCGTGGATGAGCCCACCGTTTCCATGACCTTCCAGGTCAATACCTCCCCTTTCGCCGGCCGTGAAGGCAAGTATCTCACCTCCCGTCAGCTCAAGGAGCGCCTGGAGCGGGAACTGATACACAACGTGGCGCTGCGGGTCGAGGAGGGCACCGATCCGGAGAAGTTCAAGGTGTCCGGTCGGGGCGAATTGCATCTTTCGGTGTTGATCGAGAGCATGCGCCGGGAGGGGTTCGAACTGGCGGTATCCCGCCCCGAAGTTATCTTCCGCGAAGTGGACGGGGAGATCTGCGAGCCCTACGAACAGTTGACCGTGGACGTGGAAGAGGGTGACCAGGGCGCCATCATGGAAGCCCTGGGTATTCGTAAGGGTGAACTTAAGGATATGGTGCCTGATGGCAAGGGGCGGGTACGCCTCGACTATATCATCCCCTCCCGCGGCCTGATCGGTTTTCAGACCGAGTTCATGACAAGCACCTCGGGAACCGGCCTGATCTATCATGTGTTCGACCACTACGGAGAGGCCCAGCATGGCGGTATCGCGCCACGTAAAAACGGGGTATTGATCTCCAATGGTCAGGGTAAGGTGCTGGGGTTTGCCCTGTACAACCTGCAGGAGCGTGGCCGACTCTTCTCCGCACCCGGAGACGAGGTCTATGAGGGGCAGATCGTCGGTATCCACAGCCGCGATAACGACTTGGTCGTCAACCCGCTCAAAGGCAAGCAGCTGACCAATATCCGCGCAGCCGGAAAGGATGACGCAATCCTGCTTACTCCTGCACTTCGTTTCAGTCTTGAGCAGGCTCTGGAGTTCATCGAAGACGACGAACTGGTCGAGGTCACGCCGAGTAAGATTCGGATACGTAAGAAATTCCTATTGGAACACGAACGAAAGCGTGCTTCCCGCAGCTGATAGGACGCTACACTACAAACCCGGCAACCTAACTTATTTTGGTTGTCGGGTTAATGATGTAGGGAATGTGTGAGTGGAAGGGGGCATTGGCTGACTAACCTCCAAAAAAAGAAAAGCCCAACAGCAATCCTTGCGGTTGGGCTTATAGTCGTCGGCTTGGTTGGCTAAGCTTTTCTTCCTTGCACCATCCTTGGTGAAACTTCCCTTGTAAAACTTCCTTGGTGACGACGAGTATATGGTGCCACAAAACGGTATCTGGTTCGTGGGAATAATCGCTCATTGCCTGTGAGAATATTCCCCAGTCACTGTAAGTAATTTCTTACACGGGATGCGATTCCCTGCGCCACGCGCCTAGCGGCCAATGGCTTGGCGTCTTGCTATAATCGCGTATTAATATGAGACCTACACTAGGGACCAGGTGAAAAATACCTTCATTGGTAATGAGCTGGAAACAGATCCATTACGAGGGTCAACCGGGCTGATCAAGGAAGAGGATGTTGAATGGTGTCGGAAGTCAGGTGACAGAAAACAATAAGCCCGATCGCACTCCATGTGATCAGGCTCATAGTCATCAGCTTGGTTGGCAAGCTTATCTTCAAACCACCATCCGTGGCAGCCTTGCTTACATTCCCTGTGAGCAAGTCCAGAAGGGACATCCCTGTTGACGACACTAATAGTCTGACATAAAAGCCCGTTTTGAATAGGGGATATTGTCACGCATTCCGGTAGGACAGTTCCTTTTCGTGTGTAGGAAAATTCTTACGTATAGCTCCGCCCGGTTGGTGGGTCTGGCTGATATACTCCGGGATCCGTGGGTTCAATGGGTAAGCGATAGCTTGCGCTATGTGCCGTCATGAACCAACGGATTCAGGATAATATTCAAAAATATAAGCTGCCAAGAATCATGAAAGATCTCTATCCTCCTATAGAACCTTATACCAGTCAGCGAATCAGTGTCGGTACCCACCATCAGTTATATGTGGAGCAGGTTGGAAATCCCGATGGGGTTCCCGCCCTGTTTCTGCATGGTGGGCCGGGCGCCGGGTGCGAACCCTATCATCGGCGTTTTTTTGATCCGCAACGTTACCGCCTGGTGCTGTTCGATCAGCGTGGCAGTGGCCGTTCCACACCCCATGCGAGTCTGGAAGAAAACACGACCTGGGATCTGGTCGAGGACATCGAAAGGATCCGTACTGACCTGGGCATCGAGCGCTGGCTGCTGTTTGGGGGGTCCTGGGGTTCCACCCTGGCGCTGGCCTATGCCCAGGCCTTTCCTCAACGGGTCAGTGCTCTGGTTTTGCGGGGTATCTTTCTGTGCCGTGATGAAGAGATTCGCTGGTTTTACCAGTCCGGCGCCGATCGTATCTTTCCCGACTATTGGCAGGATTTTCTGGCCCCCATACCGGAAACAGAGAGGGGCGATCTGCTCCATGCCTACCACCGAAGGCTCACGGGACAGAATGAGGTCTCGCGAATGTCAGCGGCCAAGTCCTGGTCGGTCTGGGAGGGTCGTACCGCCAGTTTGCACCCCAATCAAGCCGTAGTGGGATTTTTTTCCGAGCCTCACACCGCTTTGAGTCTGGCGCGTATCGAGTCACACTACTTTGTCAATCATGCCTTCCTGCGCCCCAATCAGCTGCTGGAGGAGTGCCCGCGTTTGCAAGGTATTCCCGGGGTTATCGTACAGGGGCGCTACGACATTATCTGCCCCATGACCTCTGCCTGGTCGTTGCACCGGGCCTGGCCGGAGAGCGAACTGGTCGTGGTTCCCGATGCCGGGCATTCGGCCGCCGAGCCCGGTATTCGCAGCGCCCTGATCAACGCCACGGATCGATTGGCCCAGCAATTGTCGGGTGGTGAATGATTGGTCTGCTTCAAAGGGTGTCGCAAGGCCGTGTGGTGATCGATGGCCAGTGCAGGGCTGAGATTGGCCCGGGTCTGGTGGTGCTGGTGGGTGTGCAGCGACAGGATGACGAACAGAAGGCGCAACGTCTGCTGCAGCGTCTGCTCGGATACCGGGTATTCCCGGACCCCGGCGGCCGGATGAATCTCAGTTTGCAAGATATGGGTGGCGGGTTGCTGCTGGTGCCTCAGTTCACCCTGGCGGCGGATACTCGCAAAGGCATGCGTCCGGGGTTCTCCACCGCGGCAGACCCCGAGACTGGTGCGAAACTCTTTGCCTACCTGACCGAGCTGGCGCAACAACAATATCATTGCGTAGCTTGTGGGGTGTTTGGCGCCGACATGCAAATCGAACTGGTCAATGACGGGCCGGTCACTTTCTGGATCGAAACCTGAGTACAAAAAAACGCATGCCCTCTGTCATTTCAGCGTATTTTCTCTAAAATACCCGGGTTTAACGGATGTCATTACAGACCGGAGTCATTGTCATGCAGCGAACCGCGCAGGTTGAGCGCAACACCCTGGAGACCCAGATCACGGTTTCCCTGAATCTGGACGGCAAGGGACAGGCCCGATTCGCCACCGGCGTGCACTTTCTCGATCATATGCTGGATCAGATCGCCCGCCATGGCCTTTGGGATCTGAGTGTCGTGGCCGAGGGGGATCTGCAGATCGACGCACACCACACCGTCGAGGATATCGGTATCACTCTGGGACAGGCTCTGGCCCAGGCGGTCGGGGACAAAAAGGGGATCCGTCGCTATGGCCATGCCTATGTGCCCCTGGATGAGGCCCTGTCCCGGGTGGTGGTGGATTTCTCCGGTCGGCCCGGTCTGGTATTCCAGGTCCCCTTTACCCGGGCCCGCATCGGAGATTTCGATGTGGACCTGTTCCAGGAGTTCTTTCAGGGGTTGGTGAATCACGCGGGGATCACCCTGCACATCGACAATCTGCGAGGCAGCAACGCTCATCACCAGGCGGAAACCGTGTTCAAGGCTTTCGGCCGGGCGCTGCGCATGGCGCTGGAAGCCGATCCGGGTATGGCGGAACAGATTCCCTCGACCAAAGGCAGTCTGTAGAGGATCACGGGAGTTAACATGTCACAACGTATCGCCGTGATCGACTACGGTATGGGGAATCTGCGCTCTGTCGCCAAGGCGGTGGAACATGTTGCAGCCGAGGGGGACGAAGTACTGGTCACTGACGACCCGGAACGGATTCTCAACTCGGATCGGGTGGTGTTTCCCGGTCAGGGGGCCGCGCGCGACTGCATGGCTGCCATTTCAGATCATCACCTCAATCGGGCCCTTTTGGAAGCAGCGCACAGCCGGCCCTTTCTTGGTATCTGCATGGGCCAGCAGGTGTTGCTGGAGGATAGCGAGGAAAACGGAGGCACCCAGCTGTTGGGGCTGTTCCCCGGCCATGTGCGACGGTTTCCCGGGGGTATTGCTCCGGATGGGGAAGCCATGAAAATCCCTCATATGGGCTGGAACCGGGTCATGCCGAGTCGTGACCATCCCCTGTGGCAAGGGATCCCCCAGGAGAGCCGCTTCTACTTCGTGCACAGCTACTATGTGGACCCGGACGATCCGCAACTAACTGCCGCCACCACCGATTATGGAGTACAGTTCGCAAGCGCCATCGCCCATGAAAATCTATTCGCGGTACAATTCCATCCGGAAAAAAGCGCGGATGCGGGGTTACAGCTGCTGCGTAACTTTGTCGCTTGGAATGCCTGAGGTCATATGGCCCGGTCGTCTCCAATCCATTCAACTCTCAACTGATCAGAGCAGGAATCTTACGTGTTACTCATACCCGCGATCGACCTCAAAGATGGCCAGTGCGTGCGCCTGCGCCAGGGGCGGATGGAGGACGATACCGTCTTCTCGGACCAGCCTCTCGATATGGCCACCCGTTGGGTCGAGGCCGGAGCACGCCGATTGCATCTGGTGGACCTCAACGGCGCCTTTGCCGGTGAGCCGGTCAATGGTGAGGCGATTCGTCAAATCGCCGCCGCCTACCCGGATCTGCCCATTCAGGTGGGAGGCGGGATCCGCGACGAGGCCACCATCGAGGCCTACCTCAAAGCGGGTGTCGATTTCTGCATCATCGGCACTCAGGCGGTCCGCGAGCCGGAGTTCGTGGCGCGGGCCTGCGCAGCCTTTCCCGGGCATGTCATTGTCGGACTGGATGCGAAAGAGGGGCAGGTGGCGATCAACGGCTGGGCTGAGATCACCGATTGGGATGTTACCGAGCTGTCTCGTCGGTTCCAGGATGACGGGGTCTCGGCCATCGTCTACACCGATATCGGTCGAGACGGCATGCTGTCGGGGCCGAATGTGGAGGCGACCCGGGATTTGGCGAACGCAATCTCCATACCCGTTATCGCCTCCGGTGGGATCACCGATGTGAACGACATCGAGGCCCTGTGCCAAGCGGAAACATCCAATATCATGGGTGCGATCACGGGTCGGGCCATTTATGAAGGCACCCTGGACTTTGTAGCCGGTCAAACCTTGGCGGACCGGTTGGCCCGATAGACTTTTGGATCAGAGTGACAGCCTATGCTAGCGAAACGCATCATCCCCTGCCTCGATGTCGATGCCGGACGAGTGGTGAAAGGGGTGAAATTCGTCGATATCCGCGATGCGGGCGATCCCGTGGAAGTGGCGCGGCGCTACAACGAGGAGGGGGCCGATGAGATCACCTTTCTCGACATCACCGCCAGTTCGGACGATCGCGAGACCATCGTCCACGTAGTGGAGCAGGTGGCGAGTGAAGTTTTCATTCCACTAACCGTGGGTGGGGGCATCCGTACCAGTGAGGATATCCGGCGAATGCTCAATGCCGGTGCGGACAAGGTGGCGATCAATACCGCGGCGGTGTTCAACCCGGAATTCGTGCGGGAGGCCACCGAACGGTTTGGTTCCCAGTGCATCGTGGTGGCGATTGACGCCAAGCAGGTCTCCGGTGATGGTGAACCGCTCAAATGGGAGATCTTCACCCATGGGGGACGTAAACCCACCGGTCTGGACGCCATCGAATGGGCCCGTCGTATGAGTGATTACGGAGCCGGAGAGATCCTTCTGACCAGCATGGACCGGGATGGCACCAAGATCGGTTTCGACAATGCACTGACCCGGGCCATCGTCAACGCGGTCCCGATACCGGTGATCGCCTCAGGCGGGGTCGGTAACCTGCAGCACCTGGTGGATGGTGTCAAACAGGGTGGCGCGGACGCGGTGCTTGCCGCCAGTATCTTCCATTTTGCCGAATACTCCGTGGGTGAAGCCAAGCGCTTCATGCAGGATCAGGGTATCGAGGTCAGGCTGTGAACTGGCTCGATGAGGTCAAGTGGGACACCGATGGTCTGGTACCGGCTGTCGCTCAGGAGAGCGGTTCGGGCAAGATCCTTATGCTGGCCTGGATGAATCCCGAGGCCCTGCGTCTGACCCACGAGACGGGGCACGCGGTCTACTGGTCCCGTTCCCGGGGCAAACTCTGGCACAAAGGCGAAGAGTCCGGTCACCAGCAGGTGGTACGCAAACTCCGTCTCGACTGCGATGGAGACGTGATCTTGTTGGAAGTCGAACAGAAAGGGGGGATCGCCTGTCATACCGGTAGACACAACTGTTTCTATCGGGAGTTGCAGGGCGACACCTGGGTTGAGGTGCTTCCTGTGTTGAAGGATCCGGATCAGATCTATCGTTGAGGCGGCCATGAGCGATGTACTACAACAGTTGTCCGAGGTTCTGGAGGCGCGCAAGCAGGCCGATCCAGAGAGTTCTTATGTGGCCAAGCTCTATGCCAAAGGGTTGGATGCCATTCTCAAGAAGATTGGCGAAGAGGCGACCGAAACGGTGATGGCGGCCAAAGACGGGGTCGCCGAGAAGATCGTCTACGAAACCGCGGATCTCTGGTTTCACACCCTGGTCCTGCTGGCGCACCAGGGACTGGGGCCGGATCAGGTACTCGAGGAGTTGCAGCGTCGCTTCGGTCTTTCGGGATTGGAGGAAAAGGCGCGCAGGGATTAGCTTCTTTGTCTAGTCCTATTGCCGGATCGCGAGTATTATCGATCTATTAAGCACAACGTATTTAGCGTGCCTGTCAGACCTGTTGAGGCGGGTCTTCCGATCACGCACGAAATGATAACCGGCAAGTCCGGAGGTGGAGAACATTATGGGTTTAGGTGGTATTAGTATCTGGCAGCTGTTGATCGTTCTGGCGATTGTGCTGCTGCTGTTTGGGACCAAGCGTCTGAAGAATATCGGTTCGGATCTCGGTGGCGCAATCAAGGGCTTCAAAGGTGCCATGCGCGATGGTGAACAGGAAAAAAAGTCCGAACCGGATCAACTCGAACAGAATGAATCCAACAGCGTCATCGATGGAGAGGTTACCTCCAAGGAAAAGGAAAAGCACTGAGTCCGAGTTTCTAACCTTGACTGAACCGGGTAAAACTCATGTTTGATGTGGGTTTCTGGGAACTTGGGCTGATCGCCCTGGTTGCGCTGATCGTCATCGGTCCCGAGCGGCTGCCGAAGGTTGCCCGTACCGCTGGACTGTGGCTGGGGCGTGGTCGGCGTTTCGTGGCCAATGTCAAAGCAGACATCGATCAGGAGATTAAAGCCGAAGAGCTCAAGGCCATTCTCGAAAAGCAGAAGAAGATGGCCAATCCCGTACATGAAATCCTCGAAGAGACGCAACAGGATCTGAATCAGATCAAGCAGGATGTCTCGGCATCGGTCCAGCAGACCTCGGAGACGGGAAAAACTCAGAAGGCCAGCCAGGCACAGACCACAGATCAGGCCGAATGATGTCGGTGCCGAACACGAGTCAAGAACAACCTCTGGTTTCCCATCTGATCGAACTGCGGGATCGGGTGCTGCGCATGGTGTTGGTGGTACTGATCGTATTCGCGGTGCTTTTCCCATTCGCCAACGACCTCTACAGCGCGATTGCCGGACCCATGAGAGAGGCACTGCCGGAAGGCAGTACCATGATCTCCACCAAGCCCATCGACCCCTTTCTGATTCCCTTCAAACTGAGCCTGCAGCTGGCGATCTTCGTCGCGATTCCTTTCATCCTCTCTCAGTTCTGGGCCTTCGTCGCCCCCGGGTTGTACCGGCATGAAAAGCGCCTGGTCATGCCGCTGCTGATCTCCAGCACCTTCCTGTTCTACCTGGGTATGGCATTCGCCTATTTCGTGGTATTTCCTCTGGTGTTTTCATTTCTCGCCAGCACGGCCCCGGAAGGGGTCGAGGTGGCCACGGATATGGGCAGCTATCTCGATTTCGTGATGACCCTGTTCTTTGCTTTCGGAGTGGCCTTCGAAGTACCCATTGCCACGATCATTCTGGTCTGGCTCGGTGTGACAACACCCGACAAGCTGCGCAGCAAGCGCCCCTACGTGATTGTCGGGGCGTTCGTCGTGGGGATGTTGCTCACGCCACCGGATATCATCTCCCAGACCCTGCTGGCCCTGCCCATGTGGTGTCTGTTCGAGTTAGGAGTGATCTTTTCAAAAGGCTTCATGAAGGACGAGGAGGGGGACGTGAACACGGATCCCGAAGCGGAGGCTGCGGAATCTGACACAACGTATCGGGAAGTGGATCAGGATGTTGTGGGCAGAGACATTGATCCTGGTGCTGAACATCCGGATTCGGAACGTTTCGTGCCACTCACAGAAGATGAGATGGAGGCGGAATTGGACGCCATTGAGGCGCAGGATCCGTCGGCCGCCCCACCGGATGAGGAAGCCACAGACCCATTTGAGCAGAAATTACATCAGGTACACGCCCATCGCGCGGCGGGACGGGTCGATGAGGCACGCTCGCTACTCTACGAGATCCTCCAATACGGAAATACCGATCAGCGTCAGGTCGCCAGGAATATTCTTGCCCAGCTTGATTCGGTGGACTGATCAGGAGCGTTGTCTCAACCGGGTGCCATGTACCAGTGACAGCGTGATCTCCTCTGCGGTCAGGGATTCCGGGAAATAAGTTCCTGAGATCTTAGCGCTGTTAATACTGGCGCCTTCCAGGTTGGCGCTTCTCAGATCCAGCCCACGCAGATCGGCATGGCGCAGGTAGGCGCCGGACAGATTGAGGTTTTCGGTATCCAGATTACGCAGGTCCACTCCCCGTAGATCCGCATTCACCAGGTCGCAAACTTCACCTTCTGCCCGTTTTTGGTTGAATTCATCGAGGCGTCCCAGTTTCAGGAGTTGATACATGGGGTCCTGTTTTTGTTCAGGTTTATGCATTCTGACCACCTCCGCGAGAGTTTTAAGAACTTCTTATTCCTAGTGTAGTGTCTCATACTAATGCGCGTTTATAGAGGCCCACACGGGTCCCAAGGCAAGGCGTACCCGAAGGAAGTGCCCTTGGGGTGCGCCTAGCGGCCAATGGCTTGGTGTCTCGCTATACTCGCGTATTAGTATGAGACGCTACACTA
>JARRNW010000030.1:0-14200 GCA_037384565.1 Candidatus Thiodiazotropha sp. | reverse complement strand
TGTTGATGTTGCTCAGGTTGACTGGGGGCGCCCGATGCTTACACTACGATGCAGATGTTAATTACCGGATGAACCTTAATGAACGAATACCCGCTGCGCCACGATTGGCAATTGGAAGAGATCGAAGCGATCCTGGCGCTTCCCTTCAACGATCTGCTGTTTCGCGCACAGACCGTGCACCGGGCCCACTTCGATCCCAATCAGGTGCAGATGAGCAGCCTGTTGAGCATCAAGACCGGCGCCTGTTCCGAGGACTGCGGCTACTGTTCCCAGAGTGCGAAAAACGACTCGGGACTGGAGGCGGAAAAACTCATGCCCCTGGAAGATGTGGTTGAAGCGGCGCAAGCGGCCCGGGACAAGGGCGCGACCCGATTCTGCATGGGCGCGGCCTGGCGCAATCCCACCGACAAGAATCTGGACAGGGTCATCGAGATGGTGGAAGCGGTGCACGGGCTGGGCATGGAGACCTGCCTCACCCTGGGTATGCTGAGCGAGACCCAGGCGTTCAAGCTGCGCGACGCAGGGCTCGACTACTACAATCACAACCTGGATACCTCCCCAGAGTTCTACGGCAATGTGATCACCACCCGGACCTTCGACGACCGGCTCAACACCCTGGCCCATGTTCGTGATGCGGGCATCAATGTCTGCTCCGGCGGCATCCTCGGCATGGGGGAATCCCGCCGGGACCGCGCCAGCATGCTGCGCGAACTGGTTAATCTGCCCAGGCACCCGGAGTCGGTGCCGATCAATATGCTGGTGAAGATCGAAGGCACCCCACTGTCCGAGGTGGAGGATCTGGATCCCCTGGAGTTCGTGCGCACCATTGCCACCGCGCGTATCCTGATGCCGGCATCCTATGTCCGACTCTCCGCCGGACGCACCGCCATGAGCGACGAGATGCAGACCCTGTGTTTTCTCGCCGGAGCCAACTCCATCTTCTACGGCGAGCGCCTGCTGACCACCGAAAACCCGGAAGCGGATAAAGATCTGGCACTACTCAAGCGTCTGGGTATGAACACCGAAGAGTGGGTGGAGACCGAGGTCAAGGCCGCCAAGGTGCCCTGCCGCAGCCGGGCCGGATGAGCGCATCCATATCCCGATGAACGTATGGACCGATGAACTGGCGCGCCGCCGCGCCGCCGGGCTTTATCGCGCCCGGCGGGTGACCTCGTCTCCCCAACAGGCCGAGCTGCGGGTTGACGGCCGGCCCATGCTGAGCTTCTGTAGCAACGACTACCTGGGTCTGGCCAACCATCCCGAAGTGATTCAGGCGGCCACCGAGGCGATGCGGGACTACGGATGGGGCAGTGGCGCGGCGCACCTGATTAACGGTCACTCCCATCACCACCATGCCCTGGAGGAGGAACTGGCCGCGTTCACCGGCCGTCCGCGGGCCTTGTTGTTCTCCACCGGCTACATGGCCAACCAGGGGGTGATCAGCGCCCTTCTGGGCAGCAGTGACGGCCTGTTTCAGGATCGTCTCAATCACGCCTCCCTGGTGGACGCGGGACGGCTCAGCCAGGCTCAGGTGAAACGTTACCAACATGCCGACCCGGCCAGTCTGGAGCGACAGATCCAGGCCAGCGAAGTCCAGCATCGATTGATCGTGACAGACGGGGTCTTCAGTATGGACGGTGATCTGGCACCGCTTCCCGAACTGGCCGGTATCGCCCGGCGTTACAATGCCTGGCTGATGGTCGATGATGCCCACGGTCTGGGGGTACTGGGTCAACAAGGTGGTGGCAGCATCAGCCATTTCGGTTTGGACCAGCAGGCAGTACCGATTCTCATGGGAACCCTGGGTAAGGGATTGGGCAGTTTCGGCGCCTTCGTCGCGGGCAGCGAGGCCTTGATTGAAACCCTGATCCAGCAGGCTCGCAGCTATATCTACACCACCGCCACGCCCCCCGCGGTTGCCGCCGCCACCCGGGTCAGTCTGCGTATCGCCCAACAGGAGAGCTGGCGACGGGAGCGGCTCAGGGCGTTGGTGGAAGGTTTTCGCGAACAGGCGGCGCGCATCGGACTGCCGTTGATGGATTCCTTCACCCCGATACAGCCGGTGCTTGCCGGGAGTGCCCGGCAGGCCCTCGCGTGGAGCCGGGAGTTGGAGACCCAGGGCATCCTGGTCAGCGCCATTCGCCCCCCCACTGTGCCGGAAGGCAGCGCCCGGCTGCGCATCACCTTCAGCGCCGGACACACCGATCAGCATCTGCAGCGCCTGCTCGATGCCCTGGCCAGACTCAGCGGGATCGCGGCATGAGGCTGAATTCGCAAAGCCTAGGCGCTGGTCGGGAACTGGTCATGGTTCATGGCTGGGGCATGAACTCCTCGGTATGGATCGATTTTGCCGAGCGTATGGCCGAGGACTACCGGGTGACCCTGATCGATCTACCGGGACATGGCCTCAGCCCCTATCATGGCCAGGTCCGGCTCGAAGATTGGGCCGCGGCGGCCTTGGAGGTCGCACCCCAGCATGGGGTCTGGTTGGGTTGGTCGCTGGGTTCCATGGTCACCCTGCAGGCGGGGCTGCTTGCGCCGGAGCGCTTCGATGGCATCATAGCGCTGGCGGGGATGCCCCGTTTTGTGCAGGGTGAAGATTGGCCTCACGCCATGGCGATGCGGACCCTGAACAATTTCATCGAGGTACTGGGTGATGATCTGAGCCGGGCCATGGAGCGTTTCCTGGCCCTGCAGATGCTGGGCAGCGATCTGGCCATGGAGACCCTGAAAAGACTCAAACTGCGGCTTCAGGAGCGTCCGCACCCGATACCGGAGGCCTTGCAGGCCGGGCTCGACCTGCTCAAGTCCGGCGATCTTCGGAGGCAACTCCGCGACCTGAGTTGTCCCACCGCCTGGCTCTATGGTGAACGAGACACCCTGGCACCGGCCGCGGCGGTACTGCGACTCGTTGACTGGTTGCCCGAGGTGAAGAACCACACCATTGCCCGGGCAGCCCACACCCCGTTCCTCTCCCATCCCCAAGAGACGGAACGTTGGGTGCGGGAAACCCTGGAGGCGTGGTATGCCTGAACAGCAACGTCCCCCGATCGATAAACGCCAGGCGCGTGCCGCCTTTTCCCGGGCTGCCCGGCGCTACGACGAAGTGGCGGAACTGCAGCGGGAGATCGCTTCGCGTATGTTGCAGCGATTGCACTACATCCGTCACCAGCCCGAACGGGTGTTGGACGTGGGATCCGGTACCGGTGAAGCGACCCTGTTGTTGGCGAAACACTACAAAAAGGCCCAAACTATCGCTTTGGACTTTGCCTATCCGATGTTGCAGCAGACCCGCAAGCGGGGCAGTTGGCTGCGCCGCCCCCGTTGTGTCTGTGGCGATGCCGAGCAGTTACCCCTGGCGGATCGGTCCGTGGATATGATCTTTTCCAACGCGGCGCTGCAATGGTGCAACGACCTGCCGGGCACCCTGGGAGAGTTTTTGCGGGTGCTGCGGCCCAAAGGCATGTTGTTGTTCTCCACCTTTGGGCCGGGTACCCTGCACGAACTGCGAGCGAGCTGGTCGGCGGTGGACGGCTATTCACATGTCAGCCCGTTTCTCGACATGCACGATATCGGCGATGCCTTGGTCCAGGCAGGATGGGCGGACCCGGTGGTGGACGTGGACCGGATCCGCGTGACCTATGATGATGTAGCCACCCTGATGAAAGACCTGAAGACTCTGGGGGCTCACAACGTTACAAACCAGAGACGAAGGGGTCTCACCGGCAAGAGGCGGATGCACGCTATGATCGAAGCCTATGAACAGCTGCGTGAAGACGGCAAACTCCCCGCCAGTTACGAGGTGGTCTACGGTCATGCCTGGGTACCTGAACAAAGACACGAAAACGGCGTGACCCTGATTCCGCTGGAACAGCTGAGATCCGGCGCTCCGCGCCGTTAAGATTCAGAATCATGGGAACAGGGTTTTTTATCACAGGGACGGATACCGGTTGCGGCAAGACCGAAGTCACCCTGGGATTGATGCAGCGTCTGCGCCAGCAGGGTCACCGGGTGCTGGGGATGAAGCCGGTAGCCTCCGGAGGGGAACCCCACGACGGACAGCTCAGCAACGAGGACGCCCGGCGGATCCGTGCTCAGGCGAGTTTTGAAATTCCCTACGCCGAGGTCAATCCCTACATCTTCGAAGCGCCTATCGCCCCCCATTTGGCCGCTCGACAAACCGGGCAGAGCATTGATCTGGAACATATTGCCCGGGTCTACGATCGGCTGCGGCAACAGGCGGATCTGGTGCTGGTGGAGGGGGTCGGAGGTTGGCATGTGCCCCTGGGCGAAGAGACCACTGTGGCAGATCTGGTTCTGCGCCTGCAACTTCCGGTAGTTCTGGTGGTGGGTATGCGCCTGGGTTGTATCAACCATGCTCTGCTGAGTGCCGAGTGCCTGTTGCATGCCGGAGTGAATTTTACGGGGTGGGTGGCCAACCGGATAGATCCTGAAATGGAGGCTTATTCTGAGAATTTGGCCACCCTGCGAAGCTGGTTGCCGGTCCCCTGTCTTGGCGAGATTCCCTATCTGGAACAACCAGACCCGCAGCGGGTGGCAAGCTGTCTGGCGGGTGTTTCTAGTGTGGTATCCTAAATTGATCCTATACGCGTGAAACTCTGTTAATTAACTCATTCAAAGACGCTTCGGCTTCACTCATGGTGACTACTGCCTGTTTCTTGCAGGCGGTTTTGCGGTGGTTCCGACGATGTATGTCGCTGCCGAAATCATTCCGATGATCCCACAGCGGATACCGTGCAACGCGATCTGAAGCAAACGCAACCTTCATTTCAGGAAGCTTGTTCCATAGGGGCTCTGATACAGTTTGCCTAAAGGATATTGCCAGTATGTATGTCATCAATGCTAAACCATGGAGTTATCTTTCACTTGGTACAGTTGTGCCGATAACAGACCCGAGCCAAGAGACCCAGGTATGGATAAAAGCTGTGGAATCCCTACAATTTAGCAATTAGACAATGTGCAGAGCTTTAATTTGCAGCCTGACAATCGCCCTTACACGGAATCGCTTCGCTACGCACTCCGGTGATGCCGAGCCCGACAAAGCGTTGTTGAGCAAGTGCATTAGCGATGACCGCCCCCTACGTGAGAAGGAATACAGAGATTCGAAGCGCTCAACGCTGACTAAAACCCCGAGCTTCAGGGCAGAGTTGTTCCGTTGTTTGATTCAACTATTCCAATATGAGAGAAAGTAAAAACAACAATATCTCCTTTGGTAGCATTGTATACTTTACTGTTTGGTTTAAATATCAGGCAATTGTTATGTTTTGCCCAAACATTTAAAAAACGGTTAACTGACGGCTCTCTAGGGGGAATCAAAGCGCTATATAGAGTTGATGTTTTGCATAGTTTTTGTACGCACAATGAAACAAAAGCCGCGCACCATGGGTAACCATCTGTCTTGTCGTTGATTACAAGATTATCAGCTTCAAATATTTCAAGTAATTTTTTGCTTGATCCTGCTCGATTATTTCCCGTTTCCTTAACACCTATGTAGCTGGCGGCAATATCTGATAGCGTAAGTCCTGAAGCAGGCACCATTGATTTATGGCTTGTTGCGTTTGCAAGAGCGGTCCATGTTGCTTTACCCACGATACCGTCTTGCTTTAGATTGCCACTCTTTTGGAATGCTATTACGGCTTGTCTTGTTTTTTCACCAAAATCACCATCAGTATCGAGGGGCGGAGAAGGGGATGTTGCTGCATTTAATAGTGATTGTAACTCGGCAACAATACTGCCTTTTGAGCCTTTCTTAATTGTGATTCTAGAAGACATGTTACTTCTTTTTTTCATTATCTAATTTGTAAAAAATCCATAAATTATCAGGTATCCCTTCAGTGTTAGGTTTGCTTTCAAATATTAAAATTCCTCCATTAACTGATTTTCCTGCTAAGCCATCGGAATATATCAATTCTTTTGAAATGCAAGTCGGTTGCTAATCGCGGCTTACCGTCTTTTCACCAGGCTCCTGAAATGTTCTGTTAATAACCCAGCTACTCGACGTTAACTTTATGGTTAAAGTTAATACTGCGCCGCCTATCTCGGTCTGATAATCGCCTTCAAGCGTTTTTGGAGAAGTTGTAAAAGTCGAGATATCAACAATATCAGTGCTATCAAGAACTTGAGTGGGTAGATTGCTAGCCAGGTTAGGCTCTGCTTCACAAGAAATATTTTTATTTATTTCTTTTATTTCGCCTGAACAGCCGAAACTTATTGATATAATTATTACAGCAAAGATAGAGTGTATTAGGTTGTTGATATACCGCGTTTTTCCTCTTTCATTCAGCGTGAATCTAAATTATCTCGTTTGTCGCTCTTAACGCAAGGATTTAGCGCAATGATTGGTCGCATAACTATACAAAGACAGTTCAGTGCATTTGCATCGATCGATACCGCAATTATATCTCGATAGAAATATTTTGAAATTGGGGGTTATTTTCACTTATATCTTTATTTCAAGCGGTGACTGTCCTAAATTATGTGCTCTCGAGGTACAAAGGTGTTGTGTTTACCCTTATACTTCGTCCAGAAGCGGTGTTTGCTCATTTAGACTGATAACGCAATCGCAAAACCACTTCTGAACGTTGAGAGTGTCGAGATCACTGAGTTTTCGGGTGAGAGTTGCGAGTTAACCGCGACGTCCCTTAAGGTGATTGACGCCAAAGCCTCCTATCATACCGATACCCAATAGTACAAATGTTGATGGCTCCGGTACCGAATGATGCTCGGACGTTGCACTTGCCCATAAAGCGTAGTCGCCCCCGCCTTGTGCTGACAGTTCCAGCGATTCGTCGTTGATGGAGTCGAAGGATGTTGAAATGTCCGACAGCGTCAGGCTGGAATGAAAGGAGGAGCTGATTCCGGGTACATTGGGTGTCAATGTGGTGTTATTGTCGTTGGAATGCGTTGATCCTACTTCCCATGTCGAAATGTCATCGTAAATGTACAGGCCAATCGAGCCGAGACTGGGTACGCTGGCATACAAATAGACGTCCCCGTCATGTCGCTGTAGTAAACCGTTCCGATAGAAGCTGTTAACATGGCCATATCCGTCCCAAGGATCGCCACCTGTATCGATTTCGGGATATTGAGTCTGTATCAGATCGAAAACAGATGACTCAACCAATTCAGCGTAGAAGCTGTCGTGAAATATGAAATTCGAGGCGGGATTACCGTTGTCGTGGTTGCTGACATAAACCGCGTCGGTGCCCACTTGCCTGCCTCGGTCAACCATAAAGGTCAGGGAAACCGGGTCTCCGATATCCAGTCCGAGGTCCCCCATATAACCAGTACTGTCATAGACAGGGTATGTTATCGAGCCTTCAAACGTGTAATAGATCGGCACGGCGTGAGCGGTGCTTAAATTCATGCCAGCCAATACGCCAATTGCCAACAGTTGATTCCGACATCTCATTTGGCCACCTCCTTTTGAAATAGAATGTCCGTGAGTCTGAAAAAAACCGCCACCATGAGTGTACTCCATAAACAGCGTTTTGTCTGATACCAAAATAAACATCGTTTATGTGGTATGGCTGTTCTGGGCGGGTTAACAGAGTTTTTTGATCTCATATTCCAAACGCCTCACGACGCCCCTCGTCCCATCCACCTCCAGCGCATCACCATCGCCGATCTGCTGCAAAATCCCCGGCAGGTTGACCACCGCGGGGATACCGAACTCGCGGGCGACGATGGCGCCGTGGGATAGGTAGCCGCCGGTCTCCATGACAAGGCCGCCCGCCTTAAGGAACAGCGGTGTCCACGCCGGGTCGGTGGAGGGGACGACGAGGATCTCGCCGCGTTGCAACCGCTCCCCCTCGTTGGGGCTGTACAGCACTCGCGACACACCGCGGGCAATCCCGGTGGCGGCCGGCACGCCGTGGAACCCGTCGGCCCCGGCGACCGTGTCACCGAACGCCTGTTGTTGTGCGCTGCTGCCGTCGGACTGCAGCAGGATCACGTCGGGTGCCTCCTCGGCCATGTCGGCGTCGAACTGCAGACGACGCACCTCCACCCTCGCGGCCAGTGACTCGCCCGGCAACATGCCATCGAGTACCGCGTAGATCTCCGTTTGCAGCAGGAAGAGGATTTCATCTGCCGACGACAGCCACCCTTTGGCAACCCAGCGTCCGCCGAGGGCGAGCAGGGTCTGACGCACCACCTCCAGTATCGCGACGATGGCACTGCGCGCCGCTTCGCGTTCATTGCTGCCCGCCTTTGCGTCGCGGATGAGGCCGCTGAGGAAGACACGCTTCCACCACGGCAGCGCCTGCTGCACTCGCTTGCGCGCTGCGTCAGCGGCGGCGTGGCGCCTTTTCGCCAGGGTTTCGAGGTCGGTCTCGGCCAACTCCAGCAGACTATCGAGAAGGTAGTCGGGCTGTTCGCGCCAGCAGGGGGTGCGAGTGTAGGTTTCGTAGACGCCACGATGACCGTAGCGTTCGAGAAACCGGCTAAAGGCGATGCGCAGGGCGTTGTCTTGGGGCAGCGCTTGCCAGTCGCTGGCGTCCCCCGATTTGCGGCGCTGCAGCCAGTCGTGGGTATATGGGTCGGCCACCGCCTGGCGGGCGATGGCGATCAGCTCATAGCCTTGCTGCGCCGTCACGCTGGGCGGGTCGCCGGCCATCAGCGCCGCCGCCAGGGCATGGCCTTCACCGGGCAGGTGGAGATCGATCATCTCGACCAGGAAATTGAGGGTGCCGCCGCCTGACCCCTGCAAAAGATGCAGCCCGCGCGCGCCGCGACTCTCGCGGGAGAGTTGGCGCAGCGCGCTGGCGAAGGCGGCATCGGTTTGGGGCAATGGCTCATGGCGACGCCCCGCCATTCGCGCCATTACCTCCTCCACCTCACGCTGCCCCCCTTTGCGCCAGCCCGGCGACTTGAGCATGAAGCGCAGCACGTTGATGGCGTGAGCGAGTCGCAGGCGTCGGCTCGGCGGCGGCAGGGAGATCTCGGGTTGATGGCCGCCGACCAGTCGGTTTATCGCCTCGGGCGGCAGGCCCATGGTGGCGTAGCCCTCCCACTGCATCAGCGAGAGGTTGAGGTAGAGTCGACCGTGGAACAGTCCGGCCCGCTGCACGCCGGGGTGAAGCTGTAAGCCCGACAGGCCGAAGCCTACCTCCAAAATGGCGTTGACCAGCCGGCGCGATGTGCCCCAATCGATGGGCGAGAGCGGGTCGGGCACAACGTCGCGAGTGTTGCCACGGGTCCAGATATCGGGCTGGGCCTGAAGTGCCGGATAGGTGCAGCGGTTGGTGGCGGTGATAGGGCGCGCCTGCAACAGCCAGAACTGATCGCCATCCCACGCCCACTCCATGTCGTAATCGGGACGGGTGTAGTCGAGGGCGATAGCGGCGAGGCGCAACTGTTCGGCCAGTTGCAGCGCCAGGGCCTCGCTCAGGGCCTCGCTCAGGGCCGGGCGACTTTCACCCGGATGCGCCTCGGTACCGCCGTCGGGGGCGGGGACGATGCACACCTGTTTGTCGCCGTGTGTATACCGCAACAGGTAGAGGTGGTCGTCGGAACAATCCTCGCCGATGAGGATCTCGTCCCCCTCGGTCTGGCCGCTGACCAGGCTCTCGCCGAGGCCGTGAGCGGCATGGATCACCATGCGGTCGTCGCGCCCGCTGATCGGATCGCGGGTGAAGGCAATGCCGCTGACCCTTGCATCGATGAGCGGCAGGATCACTACCGCCATGGCTGCCTCGGCGTGGGGCATACCGATCCGTTCGCGGTAGGCGACAGCGGTGGGTGTCCACAGCGAGAGCCAGACCTTGCGCACGGCCTCCTCCACCTCGTGATGCGCCACATTGAGCAGCGAGGTGTGGATACCGGCAAACGAGGCGTTGGCCGAATCCTCCTGCGGCGCCGAGGAGCGTACCGCCAGCGGACCCTCGGGCAGGGCGGGCAGGTCAAGGCCGGTGGGCACCTGTGCCAGGCTGGCGCAGACACCGGCCAGCTCCTCCGGCCTCGCCGCGAGCAGCGCCGTCTTGAATCCGGAACCCTCCAGCCACTGCCGGTAGGCGGACACATCGATCGCCACCAGTTCCGGCACGTTGAAACCGTATTGCGCCAGCCGCGCCAGATTCCACGCCTTGCCGCCAACCTGTTGCGGCCCGGCCTGCAAAATCGCCTCCCGTTCATGCAGGATCATGGTTGCATCCCCCGCAGGTAGAGAGCGAGCATGGTGTCGAACTCGCGGTGCAGGTCGTCTGCGGCATCGTTGAGCCAGCGCATCAGGGCGGCGAGGTAGAGGAACTCCAGGTAGTGAGCGGCGGCGGTGGTATCGAGGTCAGCACGAAACTCACCACTCTCCTGCCCCTGGGCGATGAAGCGGGTGAAGATCGCCTCAATGCCGCTCCGGCCAGCCCCATCGAGGTGATAGGGCACCCCCATCTCGCTGGAGCGCAGGCGCAGGTAGTGGCCTATGAACTCCCGGTGCTGCGTCGACCAGTCGGCGCTCCTGATGAGGAAGGCGCGTAACCGCTCGGCGGCGCTTGGCAAGGCAGCCAGCTCATTGAGTAGCTGTGGAATATCTGCGGCCAGCTCGCGGTGAAAGCGGTGGCGCAACAGCGCCTCCTTGACTGGGAAGTATTTGTAGAGCGTCCCCTTGGCCACATCGGCCGCCTCAGCGATTGCCTCCATCGTCACCGACTCGAAACCCTCGGTCTTGAACAGTTGCCAGGCGGTATCGGCCAGGTGGTCGAGGGTCTGTTGCCGCTTGCGTTCGCGGCGTCCCGGTTGCGCTGTCATCGCGATCTCCATAATATGAACGATGACTAACTTTATACGACGTATACGTTTTAAGCAACTGTGTCGACGAGGTAATCCCCGAAAGGTAGGAAATTCAGTATCCACTACCAATCGAACCATTCTCATCCAGCCAGCGTTAAGATTGACCCGGTAAGCGGGTGGTGTGAATTCTTGCTTATAATTTTCGCTCCGCAGCGGACTCATGCCTCTCTTCTAGATCTATATTTGTAAGTAGGAAAGGAGGAGACAGACATGTCCATCAGTCGAATTCTCTACCTGCTGCTATTCGCCTTGATTCTCTGGTGTATCGATGCAGTCGCCGATACGGTTAATGACGACTACAACGTCGCCCGCCAAAGGATGGTGAGACTGATCGAACAAGATGTCCGCGACACCAGCAGCTATCTCGATAAAAGGCAACTCGACTCCCGGATCATGAAAGTGCTGGAAGAGGTCCCTCGTCATGAGTTCGTACCCGCGGATATCCGTGACCGTGCCTATGAAAACCGGCCCCAGCCGATAGGGTATGGGCAGACAATCTCTCAACCCTACATCGTGGCCATCATGACCGACTTGATTGCACCCAAGCCTGGGCATCAGGCACTGGAAATCGGTACCGGCTCCGGTTACCAGGCCGCCGTGCTCTCACGCCTGGTCGATAAGGTCTACACCATGGAGATTGTAGAACCGCTTGGCAAGCAGGCGACAGAGCGTCTGAAACGTCTCGGCTACGATAATATTGAGGTCTCGATCGCCGACGGGTACTACGGCTGGGTGGCGTATGCGCCTTTCGACATCATTATCGTTACCGCCGCGGCCAGTCACATACCCCCTCCCTTGATCAAGCAACTGAAACCGGGAGGGAAAATGATTATTCCCGTGGGCAGCCGATTCATGACCCAGCAGCTGCTGTTGATTGAAAAGGATGCCGATGAGCAGACCACCGTGCGGCAGATTCTACCGGTCAGGTTCGTGCCGCTTACAGGAGAACACTAGATTCATAATTCATAATCATCATGCTCCGTCCACCCTATATATCGGTCGCCATCCTCTCGGCATCTGCGCTTGGCTATGAGATCCTGCTGATGCGGCTCTTTTCGATCATTCAATGGCACCACTTCGCTTACATGATCATCGCACTGGCACTGCTGGGTTATGGTATCAGCGGCAGCCTTCTGTCGAGCGTTCAGCCCATCATCAGTCGCCATTACCAATGGCTCTTCCCACTCTGCCTGGTATTGTTTGCCCTGACTTCCATGGGGGGGTTCCTGATTGCGCAATCACTCAGTTTCAACAGCGAGGAGCTATTGTGGGATTTTCGCCAAGCCCTCAATCTGGCGATCATCTGCCTACTGCTTGCATTGCCGTTCCTCTTTAGCGCCAGTGCAATCTGCATGACCTTCATGCAATTCGGCAACCGGCGGGTCTCCTCTATCTACGCCGTCGACCTGTTTGGAGCCGGCGTAGGTGCACTTGTGATTATTGCCATCTTGTACCTTCTGCTGCCGCAACAGATCCTCACCGCGATCGCCCTTGCCGGTATCGCCGCTGTCGCGCTCTCCATTTGGGAACTCGATCTTTCCCCCAAACCCCGGTTCTACTTTCCGCTCCTGCTCAGTCTCCTGCTGCTGCTAATCGCCGCTCCCCATGTCTCACTTGACATCTCACCCTACAAGGGGCTGATGCAGACACTGCAGATCAAGGGTACACGAGTTGTCGATCGCCACTCGAGCCCTCTGGGCTACCTAACCCTGGTTGCCAGTGACCTAATACCGCTGCGCTACGCACCTGGGTTGAGCCTGATCAATCCACAGGAGCCTCCACAACAACTGGCGCTGTTCACAGATGCGGATAATATGTCAGCCATCACCCGCTTCAATGGCGATCCCGACACCCTCAGTTACCTGGACCGGACAACCTCGGCCCTCCCCTACCACCTGGGTAAACCGGCCGATCTGTTGGTGATTGGCAGTGGTAGCGGAGCGGATCTACTGCTGGCGAGATACCACCGGGTGGAGTCGGTGGATGCCCTGGAGCTAAACCCGCAATTGGTTGAACTGCTAAGGAGTGACTATAGGGAGTTCGCCGGCGAAATCTATGACAACCCTTATACCAGGGTGCACATTGCCGAGGCCCGGGATTTTCTGGGACAGACCGATGATAAGTACGAACTGATCCAGATCGCACTGGTTGATGCTGCCAGTGCCTCATCGTCGGGTCTGTATGCGTTGAACGAGAGCTATCTCTATACGCAAGAATCGCTTGCCCTCTATCTTTCACACCTCGCACCGGACGGCTATCTCGCCATCACCCGCTGGATCAAAGTGCCTCCCAGGGATAGCCTCAAACTCTTCCTCACCGCATATCAGGCGATGCAAACCCTGGGGCTCGAGAAACTGGAGGAACGCTTGCTGCTGATTCGAAACTGGCAGACCGCTACCCTGCTGGTGAAGAATGGGACATTCAGCGATAGGGAACTCGATCTCGCCAGCGCCTTTTGCCAGGCCAGGCTCTTCGATCTGGCCTACAGCCATCGCCTAAGGGAAGAGCAGGCAAACCATTACAACCGGCTGCGTGAACCCTACTTCTACCGGGCAAGCAAACAGATTGTCTCGGGGGAGAAGGATCAGCTCCTGGCAAGCTATAAATTTGATCTCCAGCCCGCTACGGACGACAGACCCTACTTCCACCATTTCTTCAAGTGGGAGAGTTTTTTCGAGGCATTGAAACTAAGGCGCCAGGGCGGCATGCCGCTGATCGAATGGGGCTATGTCATACTTATCCTCACCCTGGCGATCACAGCGTTGCTCAGTGCTTTGTTGATACTGCTGCCTTTGAGCATAACCTCTCGTAACACGCGAAGAGCGAGCTACGGTACCAGTCGCTGGAGCGTCTTCTACTACTTCTTCGGCATCGGTCTGGCATTCCTGTTTATCGAGATCGCCAGCATACAGAAATTCATCCGTTTTCTGCACCACCCCATCTACGCTATCTCGATCTCACTTGCCGGATTCCTGCTGTTTGCCGGGCTGGGCAGTTTCGTCAGCGAGCGCTTGGCGCAAAAACGTTCATACTTTCCGACTGCGGCCATGTCGGTTGTTGTGATCGCTATTCTAAGCATCGGCTATCTGTTTCTGCTGGAGCCACTGTTCGAGCGATTGGGCCATCTCGCTATGGGGTACAAGTTAGTGATTTCGACACTTCTAATCGCACCCTTGGCGTTCTTCATGGGGATGCCTTTCCCGCTGGCCCTCTCGTCGCTGAAACAGCAAGCCTCGGACCTGATCCCTTGGGCATGGGGCATCAACGGTTATGCATCGGTGATCAGTGCCGGGCTGGCGACGCTGATCGCCATCGATCTCGGCTTTACTGCGGTTATACTTATTGCGATTCTGCTCTATGTTTCGGTATTGATGGCTTTCCCGACCAGATTTGA
>JARRNW010000029.1:0-16399 GCA_037384565.1 Candidatus Thiodiazotropha sp. | reverse complement strand
AGTCCGAAAGTTGGGGATGCTCATCCAGATTCAGACGATCCTCATTCCGGGTGTCGATCTGACCGTGGTCGGCGGTCACCAGAAGCAGGACATTGTGGGATCGGGCTGCTTCGGCGAGTGATGCAAAGACGCTATCCAATTCCAGCAGATGGGTAGCGGCGCGTTTACTGTTCATGCCCTCCCGGTGACCGATTGCATCGAGTTCCGGCCAGTAGGCAAAGAGGTAACCCGGCTCTTTGCGTCGAATCGCCTCAAACATTTGCTCGCGCATCTCCGTCAGACTGCGGTAACTGAGCAGTTGGGAATTGCCCAGATGAGCCCGGTTGAAATCGGATTCGGCAATCGTGTGTGGTGAAAGCAGAGTGCTTGAACACATGAGCCGATCGCTGAACGGCCGATTGCCCAGCAGTTTCCCGATATCGATCCCGGCCTGAGTGTAGGATACCCCCCCATATCGGGGCCGCCCGGGCAATACCGCGAGGCAAGCCCCCAACTCCCGGAAATAGATGTACCAACCGGTCAGCCCGTGCTGCTGTGGGGCATCACCGGTGAGAAAGGTGGTAACCGCTGATGCCGTGGTCGGCGGGTAGACCGAGGTCATGCCCGCGCGCAGGGCGGCATTGAGATGAACCGCCTCGGGATGATCCCGGAGAAACCGCCAGCCCAGGCCATCGATCACCCAGAGAAGGACCTGTTGGTAATGGCTGACCTCTGCGGCAGGCAGATGCCGGAGCGGTGCATAGAAGGGGGTCTCGCCTCCCAACCCCTGCTGCAGCGAGGCCATCAGGTTGACGATACTGCCGCCGTGATAATCGGGTTTTTGCATGGCCCTATTCTATCCCTACTGCGCGAGGGTGGAACACCTGGTCTAGTGCGTGATTCGCAAAGACTTTGCTATGATTAGACCCGAAACCCGCCACGGCAGGCCCGGGGCCTTTCCTCGGAGTCTGTAACAGTATAACCATGAGATTGATGATCCCTTATTCCGACGCTCCCAACACCGGTACCGTTTCACGATGACCGCTGACCGCGACCTCCCTAATTCCACCGATGTAGAGACCCGCCTGGCCGATACCAGTCAGCCCGGTACCACCTCCGATGCCGGTTCCCGTCCCATCACCAGTCCAACCACCAGCGGCACGGCCACAACCACTTTCGAGGAGATCAGCGCAGAACCCTACAAAAGCGTGAGTGTCGGTTCCGTCCTCAACAACCGCTTCGTTCTGGAGGAACTTCTTGGCCGTGGCGGTATGGGGGTGGTCTATAAGGCCCGGGACTTGCGCAAGGTCGAGGCCATGGACCGGGATCCCTATATCGCGGTCAAGGTGCTGTCCAAGGACTTTCAGGCCAACCCGGACTCCTTCATCGCCCTGCAGCGGGAAAGCAAGAAGGCCCAGCTACTGGCCCACCCGAACATCGTCACAGTCTACGATTTCGATCGGGACGGATCGAACGTGTTCATGACCATGGAGCTGCTCGAAGGTGAACCCCTGGACCAGTTGATCAGACGCCTGCGCCCAGGCGTCCTGCCCCAGTCCCAAGCCTTTGCATTCATCCAACAGATGAGCCGCGCCCTGGCCTATGCGCATTCCGAAAAGATCGTCCACTCCGACTTCAAACCAGGCAATGTTTTCGTTACTTCGAAGAATGTGGTCAAGGTCGTCGATTTCGGTATCGCACGTGCGGCCAAATCCGCTGACCGGATCGTCGAGGACGCGACGGTTTTCGATCCAGGATCCCTCGGCGCCTTGACCCCCACCTATGCCAGCTGCGAGATGTTGGAACAAGGTGACCCGGACCCCCGGGATGATGTCTACGGTCTGGCGGTGGTTGCCTACGAGCTGCTGACGGGCAAGCATCCCTTCGAACGCAAGCCTGCCACCTATGCCCGAGACCTGGGCATGAAGGCGGAGAGGCCCAAGGAGGTCAGCAAGGAGATCTGGCAGGCCATCTCCCATGGTCTGGAATTCGAACGCGACAAACGCACCCGGGACGCTACACAGTTTATCCAGGAGATGTCAGGCCCCAGAAGTGGACGTGGCACGCCCCGCCCCAAATGGCTGCTTCCCGGCGGCATTGTCGCGGGAATCATCCTGTCGGGGCTGGTCGGGTGGTTGGTGTACGACAGCCAGACAGATAACCCACCCCAGGTGGTTCTTGAAGACACTGCAACAGCTCCTCGAAGTGGCGGAGGTGCATGAAATGGTGGGCAGGGATATCGATCCGCCCGGGAGTAGTGCCTATGACGCCTATCAGGAGATACTCGACATCCATCCCAACAACCGGCAGGCCCACGAGGGCTTACAGCGACTGGGCGATCATCTGGCACAGATGATCCGCAAACAGGCGCAGTCCGGTGACACCCAGGGAGCCGAGGCACTTTTGCAAAAGGCTTTGCAGAAACTGCCCGACAGCCCGGCACTCATCGATCTTCAGGATGAGCTGCACAAACAATAATACGAGGCAAGATAAGGTGAGAAATTCACTCCAGGACCAACTATTGAAGGCCGGACTGGTTGATAAAAACAAGGTCAATAAAGCCAGTAAAGAGCGGCGTAAAAAGGCCCGCCAACAGCAAAACACCAAGGCGTCACCCGTTTCGCCAGAAGAGCGGCAACGGCAACTCGAGAAAGCGGCACGGGACCGTGAACTCAACCGCAAGCGTGATGAGGCCCGCAAGCAGCGGGCGATCGCGGCTCAAATCACCCAGTTGGTTGCCAATCACCGCCATCCCCGCAGCAACAGTGAAGATGACAGACCCTTCTATTTCAACAACAAAGGCAAAGTCAAACAGATGTATGTCTCGGCTGAGGTTCATACATTAATCACCACAGGAAAACTCGCAATCGTCAATTGCAATGGTGTCTTTGAACTGGTACCGACCGACATCGGGGAAAAAATCCGTCAACGCAATCCCGGCGTGGTCATTGATCTGCCCGATGAACAACCGGCTGCGGAAAACGATCCCTATGCTGAGTATACGGTTCCGGACGATTTGATGTGGTAGTTCACAGCAACTGCAGTCAGGTATGAGTTGGGAGTGAAACCCTGTTACAGGGTGGGCATATTTTGTTTCGCCCACCCTGTGGTTACTGTGCTCGATAAAAGAGGTTAATCGTTCTCACAGTCTTCGAGATATTCCCCGATACCCACATCTTTGCCAAGACCACAGAATATGTGATCATACCCTTCAGCACCATCGAGCCTGTCGTCACCAGGACCGCCCGCAATCCAATCATTACCGTCACCACCGTCGATACAGTCATCTCCGTCCAGACCGGCAATAAAATCCTGCCCCCCGAATCCGCAAATTATATCCGCCTGCGCGGTACCGAGGAGAAAGTCGGAGCGGGACGTTCCCTTTATCGCATCAGGATCATCGCAATTGCAGTGTAGAGGCACTATCGGCATCTCAAATACAAAAATATCTGACGTACCATTTGTATCGTTGGCCAGCAATTCGTCGCTATAGCAATCAAAGGCTACGAATCGGCCATCGGCACTGATCACGGGAGATATGGAATCATCCAGAAATCCAGAGACATTTACATTCTTGTTCGCAGTCACCAAAGTGGTGGTCCCCCTCTCAAGATCCCTCACAAATACGTCAGCCACGTTTGGACCATTATCTTCCTTTGTCGCCACCAGATCATCCGCAAAACTGACAAAAGTCACGAATCGTCCATCGGCACTGATTGCCGGAGGAACAACAGAGAGGCGCGCGTTGCCGGAGTCGCTCCCATCCTTGTTAATACTCACCAGTGAGGTAGTTCCACTATGCAGGTCTCGTACAAAAACGTCCCATTGGTTGTTAGTATCCCTAGACACCAAATCACCGGCATTGCTCGTAAATGCCACGAACCGGCCATCGGTACTGATTGATCCATAGTAGCTAGAATCATTGCCGGAGTCGGCTCCTGCCTTGTTAATGCTGACCAGTGAGGTGGTTGCACGCTGAAGATCTCGTATAAAAACATCCTGTGTGCTGTTGCCGTCCCTAGACACCAGATCATCGGCACTACTTGTAAATACCACGAACCGGCCATCGGCACTAATCACGGGATTACCGGAATCAGCGTTTGCGGAATCGACACCATCCTGATTGACGCTGAGCAGTGTGGTGGTTCCGTTTTGAAGATCCCGCACGAAAACATCCCATTGGCCGTTGCTGTCCACGGTCACCAGATCATCAGAACCGCTTGAGAAAGCCACGTATCGGCCGTTGGCGCTAATTACGGGACTGTAGTAAGCGGCACCCGCGTTTGCGGAGTCGATGCCATCACGGTTGACACTGACCAAGGTGGTCATCCCCTTTTGAAGGTCCCGCACGAAAATGTCCCATTTGCCGTTGCTGTCTATGGACACCAGATCATCAGAATCGCTTGAAAACACCACGAACCGGCCATCGGCGCTAATTACGGGATAGTCGGAATTGCCGTTTCCAGATCCGGTCCCCTCCTGGTTGATACTGACCAGGGTGGTGGTCCCTTTCTGAAGATCCCGCACGAACACATCGTACCTGCCATCGGCATCCATGGGTACCAGGTCATCGGCATTGCTCCTGAAAACCACGAAGCGGCCGTCAGCACTAATCACGGGACTTTGAGAAACGCCGTTTCCCGAGTCGGCCCCTGCCTTGTTAACACTAACCAGTGACGTGGTAGCACGCTGAAGATCTCGTATAAAAACATCCGTTTGGCCGTTGCTGTCCACGGTCACCAGATCATCGGCACTGCTAGTAAATACCACGAACCGGCCATCGGCACTGATACGAGGCGAGGCGGACCAACTCGACCCGGAAGCGGTTCCGCTCATGTTAACACTGACCAGTTCGAGAGTATTCACTGAAGTCGCTGATACGGTCCGCACTGTACTCACGGCAAGCAATAGCGAGAATAGCCACCACAACCAGCGCCCGGTTCTTGCATAACGAAAACACAAACCCAACGAATTCTTTACTCGATAGCTCATGACACACTCCCTGTCTGCACGAATATTTCAACCCGTCGCGTCAGATCCTTTCCGCTTTCCGCCTTAACGGTGTCGGCGAACCCCTGACTCCTCCGATTGCGCAACAGGCTTAGAAACTGGGGCGAGGCCACCAGATACAGGTGTTCAAAAGCTTTCCTACGATGGCTCGCTTCCAGCCAATCCACGACTTCTCCGGCGCAACGTTCGGCCAGTATCTCTTTGGGATTGGACCTCGACTCCATCCCGTGCTGCTGGCCACCTTGATGGTCGGTTGCGCACCCCGGACGATCCGAAACGATCTCCTGTTGTAACAGTGAATTCGGGACTTCTCCATATTGATATTAGACGGTTTGGGTGAGGTTCGCTATTTTCAGCCGATCCTCAGGGCACTCGGGTTTAAAATTCCAACAGAATCCGCCTTAATGCTTCGTTGAACTCCTGCGGTTTGACCTGCGCCACGAAATGCCCCACGCCCGGAATAAGCGTTATATTTTTATGGCTCGGTTGGCTGTCTCCCGTGGGGTCGGCATTGATATTGTGAAGTTTGCGCGAATGGCTATCGAGCGCTGAGGGCTTGTTCCGCGCACTCCATTTTAATATTTCATATATCGCACTGGCGCCCATTTCCGGATCCACGACTGACATCTGATCGACAATCGAAGTCACTAATTCCGGATCGGCCGTGGGCACGAACATCGACCGAACCAATTTCTCGGATGCCGGCTTAAAGTCATCTCTGAACGGTTGCACGAACCCATTGATTGCCGCCTCGGACTTCGGAGCTTCGAACGGTGTGTAGAATGTATCCACACCCACGATACCAATAACTTTATCACCCAGAATATCGGCCGCTTCGATGGCTACCGGTCCACCCATGGAATGGCCAACCAAAACGACTTTTTTTGCATCGGTTGCGTTGACTACGGCGGCAACATCCTTGCCAAACGCTTCCATGGTGTATTGGGTACGATTACTGCCTGACAATCCGTGCCCGGCCAAATCCAGCCAGATGACACGATAATCGTTGGAGAATGCTTCTATTTGTGGTCGCCAGAATTCATGATTACAGGTCCAGCAATGAATAAAAACAACAGTGATGTCGCCTTGGCCACGAACACCGTAGACGATGGGACTAGCATCTGCTGAATTCACGGTTGTCACATGTTCATGCCTGATGCCTTGGGATGCGCCGCACCCGGCGACAAGCGAGACCATGGTCAAGGTAACCCGTAAAATCAACCCCTTAGAAACAAATTTCATACTATCTCCTTGATATGCTCAGCGCTTGGCCAACACCCTTTCAGCAAGCGAGACTGAAGGGGGATGGGCATGAAAAGAAGCGCAATAATTCAGAAATTCATATTTCGGCAGGGGCTTTGAAATGAAGAATCCCTGCCCTTCGTCACAGCCTTCATTTTTTAGAAATTCCAGTTGTTTCAGGTTCTCAATTCCCTCCGCAACCACCTGCATGCCAAGCGTATGGCCAAGGCTGATAATGGTGCGCGATATCTCCCTGTTTTGATCATCATCGAAAATACTATTGACAAAGCTTCGGTCGATCTTGAGTTTATTGACCGGGAAACGGGTCAAATGGGCCAGGGACGAGTAGCCGGTACCAAAATCATCGATTGCAATACTGAGACCAAGCTGTCGCAGAGCGTGTAGATACCTCGCCGAAGCCTCAACGTCGCGCATCAGGAAATTCTCGGTCACTTCCAGTTCCAGATAACGCGGATCCAATCCAGTGTCCCGCAACAAGTGCTTGATCGATGTAACAAAGGCCTCATGTTGAAGCTGAACACCCGAAAGATTCACCGCTACATGGCCGAAGTCGATTCCCTGGCTGCACCACTCTTGAATATCATGACTACAAGTCACCAAAACCCATTCTCCGATCTCTTGAATCAAGCCTGACTCCTCGGCCATCGGGATAAACTGCTCAGGTGGGATATAGCCCATTTGTGGATGAGGCCAGCGGAGCAAGGCCTCGGCACCGACCAGTCGTTCACTCTGCAAACCGATCTTGGCCTGATAGTGAACCTCCAACTGATTGTTATACAGTGCCTGGCGAAGCCCGTTCTCCAGAGTGAAGTTGTGGTAGGCGTTGTTACTAAGATCCTCGGTATAGAACTGAACCCTCCCACGGCCACTGTTCTTCGCCTTGTACATCGCTGTATCGGCATTTTTTAACAGGTTGGCCGCCGAATTACCGTCGCGCGGATAGACGGCCACACCGATACTGGCATTCAGATAGAACTCATGCCCTTCCGCCTTGAAGGGCTCGTTGAAACAGGCAAGCAGTTTTTTCGCGACCGGCATGAGATCCTTTGTCCGATCCACGTTCACGACCAGCAATGCAAACTCATCACCGCCCAATCGCGCCAGGGTGTCTTCCACGCGTACGGCCCCGCGCAGGCGTTCCGCCACTTGGGTCAGCACCCGGTCACCGACAGGGTGCCCCAGGCTGTCATTGATATGTTTGAAGCGATCCAGATCAAAAAAGAGGATACTCAAGCGCCCGGATTCATGCTTGGCTTGGGCAATCGCATGGTCCACACGATCGTTAAACAACAATCGATTGGGCAAATCAGTGAGGCTGTCATGATAGGCCAGGTAGTTGGCCCGGCTCTCGGCGTTGACCCGCTCGGTCACATCGATATGCACACCGGTCAAACGTACGACCCGGCCTTTGTCATTGAGAGTGGGTTTCGCCCTGGCCAAAATCCACCGATAGGTGTCATTCTTGTGACGCAGACGGAATTTCTCCTCCCAATTACCCCAGGGATTGGAGAGAAAGGCTTGTAGCTTTTGCAACACCAGTTCCCGATCGTTTGGATGAAGATGCTCCTCCCAAACTTCCAGGCTGTTGGGCAACTCATTGTTTTCGTAGCCGATCTGTTCCTTCCAGCGTGGGGAAAGATAGAATTGATTGCTGACCAAATCCCAATCCCAGTATCCGTCCAGGGAGGACTCTAACACCTGGCCAAACTTCTCCTCGCTACTCTGCAGAGCCCTTTCGGTCATCAGCAGTCGACGCGAACCGCTACTGACCTCTTGCTGAAGAAACTGGTGTGAAAGCGAGAGATGAATGGAATCTACCGTTGTCAGGTAGACTCGCCGGGTCAGTAACATCAATCCAACCGCGAACAGAAAAACGAAACCACCCAGGGAAGTTGTTGCTGTATCACCGTGAAAAAACAGCCCAATATCCATAGGCAGCAACAGAGGAACCAGGAATGCCACAAACACCTCGGGTACCGTGGCGTATGCCAGAATACTGCCGGCGGCCAGCCCCGTGAGCACAACAAACAGCACCACTTGTTGTGCAAGCGGCCAATTCGGTTCATAGATCAGGCTCAACAGCCCCCACGCGAGCCCACTTAAGAAGGTCGTCACAAGATGTCTTCGTAACCAGATACCGGTGTGAAAATCCTTGAGTCTGACCTTTTGAAAGCGTTGAAACAGGGCCAGTCTGGCCAAACTCAACAGAAAAATCGCGCCAATCCAACTGAACAGCACCTGTTGATCGGCTACCGGCCAATAGAAAAGCCCCACGAAAACAGCGGCGACCATACCGATTAAAACCGCAATATTGCTTTGCATATAGAGCAAATCAATCTGCTTGCGAAATACTGCGTCCCGGACCCTTTTCATGGCTATGGGGTACCTCCCTTGACCCACATCATATTCAGCCTCAGATAAATGGATTTTGTTAGTAATAGCCGCTTACCCGAATAGCATTTACGCAAGATGTTTGCATAACACCCAACTTAGTCCAGGAGCGCGATTCAAGGGATAATCATCAACGATGTTGGATGCATGATTCGGTTGGTTTACCTGAATCCATTCGTGCAGGATACGACGATTTGCACATATTTGCGTTCAATTTCCTGAAGCCAAAAGCTTCTGCTTCTAGTGTCCCGTGCTTGACGAGACTCTTTTAACATTTGCCTGGGGAGCGAGTCAATCCACGGGACATCGCGGCCCCAACCAACCACTGCGATCCGATTTCAAGCGTCACGAAACCACATCGGCAGGGATTTTTACTCACATCATAAACCAACCTGAAGGACTACCCTTATTCTCCCCTTTCGGTACCACTCAAATCATAGCTCATACGCCAGACACAACCCGTCTCCAAACACTGCAGCATCGCTTTCCAAATACTTTCCCAGCAACAACCATGAGTGAACCCATCAAAGCGCAAAAACTGAGCATGGGGCTGCCCGGCAACCGCCTGCTCGATCAGATCGGGAGGGATATTGGTGTCCCGCCCGCCGGCCAGATGATACTGTTGAACGTCATCACGCAGAGGTGGCAGCGCACGTGGATTCAGGGATCCTTTCAGTGCATTGTAGTGGTGCAGCTTCACCCAGGCCTCGATGTCCAGATTGCCTGCCAGAGTCACTACCCGTCTTGTCTGTGGAAAACGCTCGGCCAGAATCATTGCCAGGGCTCCGCCGCCACTGAAGCCGATAAACACCAGATCCCTGTAGTCCTGTGACTCAATGATGTCGCGCAGCACCTTCGCCATACTGTCCACCACGGACTCGGAATACCGGGCGGAAGTCCACAGCGTGGAATCGCAGTCCGGAGCCAGAGCGTTGCCGTGATAACAGGGGCGCCCCAGATAGAGGCTGTCGCGATCATCCATCACCATCAGTCTGAGGCCGACCGGGTTCCTGGGGGTCGGATCCGAAGCGACGACAAACCCACCGATCCAGGGTGTTCCATCCCCTCCCAGATAGACATGAAGCATGCCATTGTGCTGATTCGCCAGGTTGAAATAGACTCGGTGAGAGAATCCGGTTCCTTTAATATCCCTGTGGCTAAACCCCAGGCCATCCGCCGTTTGATCAAAACGTAGACTCGGGCTGCTACAAGCACTCAGCAACGCCAATATTGCACCGCACAAAATCCGTGAATATGTCATAGTGGGAATTGTAAGGCGTTTTCAGTACCTGACAATTTGTCTATCCTTCCAGTGTGTTGCGCTGACACCCGCAGCATATAGCCGCGCCTCAGAGGCCAACAATGGCTTGGCGTCATGCTGAAATCCCGTGTTGGTATATAACAACACATTTGACACTTATTCGAAACGATCTTGGGACAGACTATGCCAGCATCACTCACCACAGCTTGGAAAAACCGTTTCAATCCGATTACCCTGATCCTATCTATCCTGGTTGGCCTCACGATTGGCCTGGCCGGATGTCAGTCTCAGGAGACACACACTCCGTCACCCGACGGAGCCACGGTCGGCGAAAATCCTGAGCAATTCCTCATCGTCGACTGCCTCCTCCCCGGTCAGGTTCGGAAACTGGGCTCGAGCATGACCTATGTCTCCCCCAGACGTCCTATCAAAACCTCAGCGACGGAATGTGAAATCCGGGGTGGCGAGTACGTGGCCTTCGACCGGGCAGACTATCGCACAGCGCTCAACGTATGGCTTCCCATGGCCCAGCAAGGAGATCAGGAAGCACAGAATTATGTGGGTGAGATCTACGAAAAGGGTCTCGGCATTCAACCCGACTACCAGACCGCCGCCGCCTGGTATCGCAAAGCGGCTGACCAGGGCAATTCCCGCGCCCGTATCAACCTCGGTTTTCTTTATGAAAAGGGGCTCGGGGTGAACAGGGATCTGGCCGAAGCGCTCAACTGGTACCGCAAAGCCTCCGGACTGGAGCAGGACAATCTGCAATTCTCCTCTTCCATAGAGATCTCAAAGGCGGAGCGCAATGAACTGCGCCTGCTGAAACAGGAGCGCCAACAGCAGCAAGCGGAAAGTGAACAACTGCGTCAACAACTTAAAATCACGCAAGGACAGCTCTCCGCTCAGCGCAAGAAACTCTCCGCTGCCCAGGACCGGCTGCTAAGTCTGCGTGCACAGGTCGATCAGTACCCATCCCCTACCCTGGCCCCTACACCGACCCCACAGCCGGATAACAGTGTAGAATTGGAGCAACTGCGTAAACAGCTCTCACAACAGGAAGCCATCGTACAGAACCAGCAACAGTCGATCACCGCGCTGGAATCCAAGCTCACCGATCAGCGTGCGGAGATGCAGGGCGCCTTGCAGCTGACCGCCCAGGAGAACCAGCAGTTGCAGGAAACCCTGCAACAGCAGAGCAGAGAGTTCGTCAAGCTGAAGCAGAACTATGACCGGGCCCAGTCGGAACTGGCGGCCGCCAACCAGGTACTGCAGACCCAGCAACCCAAACTCGCCGACCAGCGCAGCCAACTGGAGGCAACACAGAAATCCCTGATCGAAGCGACCAACAAGGCGATCACCCTGGAACAGGAGGTTGCGCGCCTCACCGAGGCCCAGCGCAACAATCCGCAACAGGATCTTCAGCGGGAACGTCTCAGCGAGGCGCAGAAGGAACTGGTCGCGGCCAAGACCCAGGCCGCACGCAAAGAGCAGGAACTCAAGCGACTCAGGACCGCCGAACAGCAATATCTGGATGAAATCCAGAAACAGCAGATCAAGATCGATCGCTACCAGGCCGAGGCGTTGCGCTATCGCACACAGCTGACGGATCTGCGCAGTCAGCAGAAAACCGCGGCCCTGACCGGACCCAGTATCGAGATCATCGATCCTCCGGTCGCCTTGACCCGAGGTATACCGAGCATCCGGCTGAGATCCGCGGCGCGCGAGCGTATCGTCACCGGTAAGGTGGTTGCGCCGGCCGGCCTGGTCTCCTTCACCGTCAACGACAAATCGGAAAAACCCGATCCGTTGGGCATTTTCACGACCCGGGTAGCCGTTGAAGACGAACAGACCCCGGTACGCATGGTGGCGGTGGACAAGCAGGGCCAGTCCACCCGCCTGGAATTCCTGTTGATTCCGAAGATGCGCAATGCGGGTCAGACGAGCACATCCGAAGATCAACCTCAGGATAGGGCGCCAAACCGATTACCGCCCCGGGTCAATTTCGGCAAATTCTATGCGCTGATTATCGGCAACAACCAGTACCAGCACTTTCCCAACCTGGCGACCGCTAGTTTTGACGCCCAGGAAACCGCGGACATTTTGCATGACAAGTATGGCTTCACTACCACAGTGCTGATAGACGCTACCCGCTATGACATGCTTTCGGCATTGAATCACTTACGTGAGGAATTGACCGAAAACGACAATCTGTTGATCTACTATGCGGGTCATGGAGAGTTGGACCGGGTCAACCTGCGAGGCTATTGGTTGCCGGTGGACGCTGAACCGAACAGCACCGCGAACTGGATCTCCAATATCGCCATCACCGACATTCTCAACGCGATGTCCGCCAAGCATGTCTTGGTGGTGGCCGACTCCTGCTACTCCGGCGCTCTTACCCGTTCATCCATGGCCCGACTGGACTCAGGCATGTCAAATGAAGCTAAGAACAAGTGGCTTAAGGTGATGGCCAAGACCCGCTCCAGAACCGTATTAACCTCCGGTGGGCTCAAGCCGGTACTGGACCAGGGGGGTGGAAAGCACTCGGTTTTTTCCCGATTCTTCCTAAAGTATTTGCAGGATAATGACGATATTCTGGAGGCATACAGTCTATTTCGTCATTTAGCAAAAGAGGTACAGAAGACCGCTTCCAGATTCGGTATCGATCAGATACCGGAATATGCACCGATCAAGCACGGAGGGCACGAAGCGGGAGAGTTCTTCTTTATACCTCAAGGATAAGGAGTCGCATGCTTCCATTCGGTGATGTTGTATCAAGGTTTAACAAACATCTCAGAATAGTCAAACTGCTGATACTCCCACTGCTGTTATCGAATTCAGGAAGCGCCTTCGCACGACTCACCTATTCACCGGCCGACATCGACTTCACCGAAGTCGATGTCGGTACCCGCAGCGATCCCCATTCAGTGACACTGATCAACCTGGATGAGGTCACGATCACATTTCATGACATCGCTACCGAGGGGGATTTCTCCCAGACCAACGATTGCGGTTCTCTACTACCCCCAGGCGCCCGGTGCACCGTCTCGGTGAGTTTCACCCCACAATCGGCCGGGTCCCTCAGTGGTCAACTGGTGATTTCGACGGATACTGATCCCATCCAGATAACCTTATCCGGTACTGCGCTGCCGACGGTAACGTATGTAACCGATCTGTTACTATCCTATGTGGGCGAGGATCCCAATGCGATCTCCACCAGCGAGACCATCGCCACCACTTGCCTCAGCGGTGAGATCAGCCCACGGATGCAGGAAGACTGTACTGCGGTGGTCTCGGCAGCCGCACAGGGGGTTTCCGGGACAGGATCCGCACTCTTCCAAATCACCCCGGAATCCGCCACCAAGGCCAACCGGACCGCGCGCCAGGGCGGTGAGACCCAGTCCCGCAATCTCAGTAGCCGGATCAATGCCTTGCGTGCCGGAGTGCGCGGGCTCTCCTTTCAGGGGCTTGATCTGAAAATCTACGATCAGAACCTGCCCATCGGAAAACTCGCCACAGCCTATCAGAAACAGCTACACCACGGTGCCGGTGCGAGCGCCGATAATGCTCTGCTGGAAAACCGCTTCGGCATCTTCTTTACCGGCGATATCTCCACCGGGAGCAAGAATAAGACCGATATCGAATCGAGACTCGATTTCGATACCTATGGCATCACCCTGGGCGCGGACTACCGTTTCACCAATCAGTTCATCTTCGGTGGTGCGTTAGGGTACATCGATACCAACACCACTTTGAGCAATGCCACAGGCAATCTAGATACCACAGGCTACAGTGTCAGCCTGTACGGCACCTCCTACTGGAAAAAGCAGTATTTTTTCGATTTTTCCCTCAGTTACGGTTCAAACCGCTTCGAACAGCACCGCATGGTTCAGTACGAATTGGAAGATATGGAGAGTGTGAGCCAGGATATGAAATCGGACTATGACGGCAAGATGTTCAGCCTGTTTCTTGGTTCGGGTTACGACTTTCAATACGGTCCGTGGACCTTTGGTCCCCGCACGGACCTGGAATACATCAGGTCAGACGTGGACAGCTTCAGTGAACGCGCATCCGATTCGAATGCCTCCGGTGGGGGTTGGTCCAGCCGGATCGACTCCACCGATCAGAAATGGCTCACGATCAACTTTGGTGGCAAGCTCGCCTATGCCCAGAGCGCCTCCTGGGGCGTTCTGGTGCCCTACACCCGGCTCGACTGGCTGCATGAGTTCAAAGATGATGCTCAGGTGATCAACGCCTATTTCAGTGGCGATCCCAGTGGCAATGCGATACGCATCGAAACCGACAATCCGGATCGGGACTACCTGAGATTGAGGATGGGGGCTTCGGCCCAGTTTCGTCAGGGCGTAACCCTGTTCTTTGACTACGGCACTTTGATGGCCCACAGCAACTGGAGTTCCAATACCTACAACCTGGGCCTGAGGATGAAGTTCTGAGATTGTGGTAGGGTTTTGAAACTGGAGTTAAAAAAGCCCGGTAGATGTTCCACCGGGCTTTGATCAGCTCAGATGAAGATCGTTACGATCAGTTCAGCTTGGCCGGGTCATCGGTTTCCCCTCCCAACAGGCTGTATTCAACCAGAGAACCATCATAAAGCTTCGTGTTTTTATTTCCGACGATCTCGGAGCTGACAAACCATAGCCCGGACGCCAGATGTCCGGTGTTGCAGTAGGCGATCGTCGCCGCTTCGGGGTTCAGACCCTTTGCCTTCATCATGGATTTATAACTTTCGGCAGGCAGAAAGCGAGCCGAGGCGCCATCGGCGGTGGTCAGCAGATCGGGGGACATGTCCTTAGCGCCTTTGAGGTGACCGGAGAGTTCACCCTTTTTGGTGAAGACGCCCATGTATTGGTTTTGTGGGCGGGCATCGGCCAGTTGTGCCTTTTTGTCCTTGAGGGCCTGTTTCACCTCGGCATAGGTCGCCATTACGCTCGCATCCTCCTTGGAAGCTGTCCAGTCACCAGACTGTCCGGCCGGTGCATCGGTGGCTGCCGGATTTCCCTCGGCCAACCACTCCGCCATACCACCGTCCAGGACCGCCATATTGGAGTGACCATAGTATTTGAACTGCCAGTAGAGACGAGCTGCCTCACCCACGTCGGCCGTGCTGAGACCGGCAGGCACAAATACAATCGCGGCATCCTTGTCGACGCCCCAGGACTGAGCCAGCTTTTCAAAATCAGCCTTCAGGGGAATCAGTTTCTTGACCTTTTTACCCTCGACATCGCGAGAAACCCGAACCTTCTTGAAATCCACAAAATGGGCACCCGGGATATGGCCGGATACGCTTTTCACCACAATCTTGCCCTCATCCTTGGCGACTTCCGGTGCTTTTGTGAAAGCCTTGAGGGGGCCACTGACCTGAAGGATGGTGACTTCACTCTGATGCGCCTTGAGCCATGCGGCGTCGACCACCGGAGATTTGATCTCGATAGCCTGGGCGCTCTGAAAAGCGCTGGCACCAAGCACAACCAGACTGGCCATAATACTGTTGAACTTCATACTTAACTACTCCTTACGATACGTTAGGTGTTGTAGAAAAAACCGGCAAAAAAACTACATTTGCAGGGATCGACCTGAATTCGAGCATTCAGGACAAAAATCTTCGTTTTGCCTCGTTCTGAACTGACTGAAGCAGCGGTGGCAAGTCCAGGGGCAGTTCACTCAACACATGGATTTCACGATTCGCCAGTATGGGATTCGTCTCGTCCTGCATTGCCCCGGCAGAGGCAATCTTCCCGTCCCGTTGCTGTAACAGGGTTTCGGCGTGGGGGCGTAGCAGTGTCATCATGGCATTCAACCATTGCGCAACCAACCAAGAGGGGCGCACGCGATTGATCTCCCAATGCTCATCAATACGTTGCAGTATCTGATGGGCCGGTTGCATCTTTTCGTCAGTCACCCAGCCATTGGTGGCAAACACGCCGATCGGAAACCCTTGGGTATTCATGGAGAGTGCCATGATGTGAGTAAACTCACCCCCAGCCTGGGGGCGGAAGAAGAGATGAAAATGGCCATGCTCATCACGCACCCAGTCTTCAGGGTCGTGGGTGTGGTAATAGTACATAGCTCCTGTCAACGCATCACGACAATCGTCTTGCGGGTAGTGAACCCAGGCCCGGGTGGGTTCGTCACCCTGGTCACGCAGCAATTCCCCTAGCAACGAGAGATGCTCATTGGATAGCGCCTGCTGGATCGTCAACAGCGTCTCGGCGGCCTCGGCTACCCGGTCGAATTGAGGCTCGTTCAGGGTGCTGAGCCAGCCGGTGTAGTCGATTATCTCAGTCGGCATGCAAGCGCGCGATCAGTTTCGGGAGGGGGCGCACGGGTTCGCTCCCCGGCTGGCCGGTGCGCAGGGATTTTCACCGCGAGATACCGGTGCACAGGGATTTTCACCACGTGCGGCCGGTGCACAGGGGTTCTCTCCACGAGCCGGTGCACAGGGGTTTTCACCACGTGCGGCCGGTGCACAGGGGT
>JARRNW010000028.1:0-14350 GCA_037384565.1 Candidatus Thiodiazotropha sp. | reverse complement strand
CGACCCCCTGAGCTGGGAACAACTGGCCACCCCACTGAGGGGACATGGGATTGGCAAGTTCACCCCACTCATGACCCGGGTCGACCCCAAGCAGATCGAAGCGATGCTCGAGCACTCGAAAGAGGATCTGGCCGCCCAGCCCCCCGTCAAGGCAGCCCAACCGGCGGGTGATTCTCCCCTCAGCAAGGATCCGATCGGAGCAACCATCGAATACGAGGATTTCGCCAAACTGGATCTGCGCATCGCCCGTATCGCCAAAGCGAACCCTGTGGAAGGCGCCGACAAGCTGCTGCAACTGACCCTGGATCTGGGTGGGGAGACCCGTAACGTATTCGCCGGTATCAAATCGGCTTACGCCCCGGCGGATCTGGAGGGCAAACTCACGGTCATGGTCGCCAATCTGGCGCCACGTAAGATGCGTTTCGGGATATCGGAAGGCATGGTGCTGGCCGCGGGACCAGGGGGCAAGGAGCTGTTCATTCTGAACCCCGACGAGGGGGCTCAGCCTGGGATGCGGGTCAAATAATCAAATCCGCTCAGGAGAAACAGTCTTTGCACTGCGCCAGCCCCATCCCGATCAGACCCAGACTCACTAGAAGAAAGGTTGTAGATTCCGGAACCGGGGCTGAAGTTGAGTGAGCGGGCACTGAAGTCAGTATTGGATCATTAAAGTACTGAGCGTGATTATTTGCATCATCGATCAGGGCCATATGTACCCTGGCGGTGTTAGGCGAAATCCCGGTGAGCCAATCGGAGAAGTCCTCATTTGAGCCGAGATTTTCTTGGGATACCAAGTGAGTCAGATCGATAGATGCCGCTCCGTTCGAAGCGCCACCAGTCAATATCGCATCGGTAGCACCCTGCACTTCGTGATAGGCTGAAGGAGGCTGGCAGCTGTATGAGAGTAAACCTGACAGCCCCGAAGAATCAACACTACTCATACCTTCCGTCACCCTGCCATCCGCACTAACAACCCTGGGGATAGGATCAACGGGACCCGGCCCGGTCAGCGCTTTATAAACGTCGGGTTGTTGACCGTTGATATTATTAAAGTGCTGCGTAGCCCCCTTGAAGGTATCGTACAGAGGTGCCGCAAAGATAATCCCTGGCCCAGCCAACACGCCAAAAAGCATCACGACAGTAAACCGATTAATCTTCTTCATTGAATAAATACTCCCTGTTATTCTGAATCCATAGAATCAAACAAAAATCGAGCCAATCTTATAAAGATCAGAAAACTCAGAATGTTAGCTTTCTTGCATTTTTCGCCATGTAAAATTTTCCGACAAGGAATAGACTCACGCTCATGGTTGCCAATCTGGCGACACACCATAGCGCATTGAGGAGGCTCCCCGAAGGCGAGACAGGAAGGAGCCATCGGGTGAGGGAATCTCAACCACGCCTCGACAGCCCGTAGCGTTTTATCATCCGGCTGCCGCCTCCAACGCCTGACGAATATCACCGATGATGTCATCCACATGTTCGATGCCAATCGACAGGCGCACCATATCGGCGCTGACCCCCGCCGTCGCCAACTCATCTTCATTCAACTGGCGATGGGTGGTGGTCGCCGGGTGACAGGCGAGGGATTTGGCGTCACCGATGTTGACCAGGCGCAGGATCATCTGCAGCGCATCGATGAACCGAGCCCCCGCATCCGCGCCACCCTCGATACCGAAGCTGAGGATACCCGATGCCTGCCCCTTGGTGATCTTCTGACAGCGGTCAAAGTGGGGGCTTTCGGGGAGCGCCGCGTAGTTGACCCATTTCACCTGAGGATGCTGTTTCAGGTACTCGGCCACCTTGAGGCTGTTTTGACAATGGCGTTCCATGCGCAACCCCAGGGTCTCGAGACCCTGCATGAGCAGAAAGGCGCTGTGGGGTGACAGGGCCGAACCGGTGTTGCGCAGGGGCACTACCCGGCAGCGGGCGATGTAGGCCGCCGGTCCCAGTGCCTCGGTATAGACCACCCCATGATAGGAGGGGTCCGGTTCGTTGAGCATGGGAAACCGATCTTTGTTTGCCACCCAGTCGAATTTTCCCGAGTCGATGATGATTCCACCAATAGTGGTGCCATGACCGCCGATATACTTGGTCAGAGAGTGAACGATGATGTCCGCGCCATGTTCGAAGGCGCGGCACAGATAGGGCGTGGCCACGGTGTTATCAACGATCAGAGGCACTCCGTGACGGTGGGCGATCTGCGCCAGCTTTTCCAGATCCACCACGTTGCCGGCCGGATTGCCGATGGATTCGCAGAACAGCGCCCGGGTCCTGGCATCGATCAGGCCTTCGAGTTTTTCATAGTCGTCAAAGGAGGCCATGCGCACCTCGATGCCCTGACGCGGGAAGGTATGGGCAAACAGGTTGTAGGTGCCGCCATAGAGCTGGCTGGTGCTGACGATGTTATCGCCACTCATGGTGATGCACTGGATCGCATAGGTAATGGCCGCCATGCCGGAGGCCACGGCCAGGGCACCAATACCACCCTCCATCTCCGCAAGACGCTGCTCCAGTACCGCTGTGGTGGGGTTCATGATACGGGTATAGATATTCCCCGGCACCTTCAGATCAAACAGGTCGGCGCCGTGCTGGGTATCATCGAAGGTATAGGAAGTGGTCTGGTAGATCGGCACCGCGGCCGATTTGGTGGTGGGTTCGGATTGGTAGCCCGCGTGCAGTGCCAGGGATTCCAGTTTCATGTTTTCCTCGCATCTTCGTGTTGTCGTTATGTCCCGGTACCATAAACGCCATTTTGCAGGGCATCAAGACACAGAATGACTCCAACCGCCAACCCGGGACACGGGGGCTCTATTGATTGGGATCTCCCACCGTTTGCGGCATATCAATGCGGACCAGCTGCAAATGACTCATATTGCGCACCGTTCAGGAAATCACCTCATACACACGAGTTGTATCCGCGCAAATGGCCGCTTATCCTTAGTGCACTGATTGAACTTCGGTCTACCCATGCAAGAGTACGCCCTCATCCTTATCAGCACCGTGCTGGTTAACAATTTCGTATTGGTCAAGTTTCTTGGCCTGTGTCCGTTTATGGGCGTTTCGCGCAAGTTGGAAACCGCTACCGGAATGGGCCTGGCGACCACCTTCGTGCTAACCCTCTCGGCGATCTGTTCCTATCTGGTCAACGAATATGTACTGGTGCCCCTGGGACTCGAATACCTGCGCACCATCGCCTTCATTCTGGTGATCGCCGTGGTAGTACAGTTCACCGAAATGGTGATGCACAAGACCAGCCCGATGCTCTATCAGGTGCTGGGTATCTTCCTTCCTCTGATCACCACCAATTGCGCAGTACTGGGCGTAGCTCTGTTGAATACCCAGGAAAAGCATGGGTTCATCGAGTCCGCCCTGTACGGTTTCGGCGCCGCGACGGGGTTTTCCCTGGTGCTGATACTGTTTGCCGGTATCCGCGAGCGGGTCGCGGTCGCCGACGTCCCCGAACCCCTGCAGGGCAACGCCATCGCCTTGATCACCGCCGGCCTGATGTCACTGGCGTTCATGGGTTTTGCCGGCCTGGTCTCGGTATGAGGGTGATGATATGTTGATCGCGATCCTCACCATCACCGCCCTGGCCGCCCTGTTCGGCCTGCTGCTGGGCTATGCCAACATCCGTTTTCATGTGGAGGGGGATCCGATCACCGATCAGATCGAAAAGATCCTGCCCCAGACCCAGTGCGGCCAGTGCGGTTTTGCCGGCTGTCGACCCTACGCCGAGGCCATCGCCGGGGGCGAGGCGGAGATCAACCGCTGTCCGCCGGGGGGTGAATCGACCATGATCGCGCTGGCGGACCTGCTCGGTCGCGATCCCGTACCGGTTGACGCAGAAGGCACGGAGGAAAAGCCCAAGGCCATCGCATTGATCCGGGAGCAGGAGTGCATCGGCTGCACCCTGTGTCTGCAGGCCTGCCCCGTGGATGCGATCATCGGCGCGGCAAAACAGCTGCACGTGGTCATCGCCAGCGAGTGCACCGGCTGTGAACGCTGCCTGCCCCCCTGTCCGGTCAGCTGTATCGAGATGCAGCCGATCAAACCTCACGCAAGCAGTTGGCGCTGGCCCTTCCCCCAGAGCGGCACGGACGAGATCGCGAGCGGGGCACACTGATGTACGTGGAATCCAAAAAAGGCAAGACCCGGGAACTGTGGCGTTTTCATGGGGGCGTGCATATCCCCGATCACAAGGAGATGTCATTGCAGAAACCGCTGCAGAGCATCGCCCTGCCGCAACGCCTGGTGCTGCCCTTGCAACAGCACATCGGCGCCCCAGCCCAAGCCCTGGTCACGATCGGTGAGCGGGTGCTCAAGGGTCAGAAGATCGCCGACTCCCCGGCCCCGGTAAGCGCCCCATTGCATGCCCCCACTTCCGGTCAGGTGGTGGAGATCGGCGAACACCCCATCCCGCACCCCTCAGGGCTTTCCGATCTGTGCATCGTCATTGAACCCGATGGTAAAGAGGAATGGGCACCGCTGCCGGAACCGATCCGTGATTTTCGCGGGGTTGACCCGGACACCCTGCGCCACCGCATCCGCGAGGCGGGGATCGTCGGCATGGGGGGCGCCACCTTCCCATCCGCGGTAAAACTCAACCCGGGAAAACCGATCAAGACCCTGATCATCAACGGGGCGGAATGTGAACCCTACATCACCTGTGACGACCGCCTGATGCGGGATTTCACCGACAAGGTGATGGACGGGGTGCGTATCCTGCAACACATGCTGCAAAGTGAAGAGTGCCTGATCGCCGTGGAGGACAACAAGCCCGAGGCGATCCACGCCCTGTTCCAGGCCCTGAAGGATGACGAAAACATCGAGGTGGTACGAATCCCCACGCTCTACCCCAGCGGCGGCGAGAAACAGCTGATCCGCATCCTCACCGGACGCGAGGTCCCCACCTCGGGGCTGCCCGCGCAGATCGGGGTCATCTGTCACAATGTGGCCACCGTGGCGGCGATTGCCGATGCGGTGCTGGAGGGTCGCCCGCTGATCTCCCGCCTGGTGACCCTGACCGGTGAGGGCATGCAGACGGCGGGCAACTATCAGGTACCGATCGGCATCCTGGCCCGGGACCTGATCGAACAGGCGGGTGGTTACCGCAACCCGCCCCGGCAGTTGATCATGGGCGGTCCCATGATGGGCTTCGACCTGACCACGGATGCAGTGCCCATCACCAAGGGCGCCAATTGTCTGCTGTGTCCCAGCGAGGAAGAGATTCCACCACCGGAAGCGGCCCGTGCCTGTATCCGCTGCGGACGCTGCGCCGATGTCTGCCCGGCGCATCTGCTGCCCCAGCAGATGTACTGGTACAGTCGCGCCAAGGATCTTGAGAAGACCCAGGACTACAATCTGTTCGATTGTATCGAATGCGGCTGCTGCTCCCATGTCTGCCCCTCGCATATCCCCCTGGTACAGTATTTTCGTTTCGCCAAGACCGAGAGCTGGGCCGCTGAACAGGAACGCAGGGAATCCGAGCGGGCCAAACGCCGCCATGAATTTCGGGTCGCCCGGCTGGAACGCCTCGAGGCGGAGCGCAAAGCGAAGCTGAGACAGAAGAAAGAGGCGCTGGACAGACCGGCTGCCAAGAAAAAGCCGGTCCCCACACGAGACGACAAGGATGCCAAGCAGGCCGCCATCGAAGCGGCCATGACACGGGCCGCGGAAAAAAAGGCCCAGCAGGTCAAAAAGCCCAGGAACACAGATAACCTGACCCCCGACCAGCAACGCCAGATAGACGCAGCGGACCAGCGCCGCGGGGCCGCCGAGTCGAAATCCCAGGAACAACCGGAGCAGCCCTCCTGATGGAATTTCATACCCACAGCTCCCCACACACCCTGAAACCCAACCGGGTCGACCGGGTGATGTTGCAGGTCGTGCTCGCCCTGCTGCCCGGCACCGCCGCGCTGATCTTCTATTTCGGCTGGGGGGTTCTGCTGAATGTGATCCTCGCGGTGAGTTCCGCCCTGGCCTTCGAAGCCCTGGTGATCCGCCTGCGCAAACGCCCCGTGAAACCGGTGCTGATGGATCTCAGCGCGGTGGTCACCGCATTGCTGTTCGCGATAGCGATCCCCCCGCTGATGCCCTGGTGGCTGGTGGTACTGGGCATGGCCTTCGCCATCATCATGGTCAAGCAGATGTACGGCGGCCTGGGTTATAACCCGTTCAACCCGGCCATGGCGGCCTACGTGCTGCTACTGATCTCCTACCCAGTTGCCATGACCAACTGGCTACCCCCGGGAATGCTCGCCGAGCACAGCTTGAGTCTGGGTCAGGTATTGGCCTATAAGTTCTCCGGGATGCTGCCCACGGGTCTGAGCCTGGACGCCATCACCATGGCGACTCCCCTGGACGAGATGAGCACCAAGCTGGACCAGGACATCATGATCAGCGAGATCCGCCAAAGCCCCTTGTGGGGCGACTTCGGCGGCCTGGGCTGGGAATGGATTGGTAACTGGTTTCTGATGGGCGGTATCTGGATGGTCTACAAGCGCACCATCACCTGGCAGATCCCCCTGGCGTTCCTCGCCGGGCTGGTTGGCATGGCCGCCCTGTTCTGGCTGTTCGACCCGGAACGCTACCCCTTCCCACTGTTCCATGTTTTCAGCGGCGGGGCCATCCTGGGGGCCTTTTTCATCGCCACCGACCCGGTCACCGCCTGTACCACGCGGGCCGGACAATTGATCTATGGCGTCGCGATCGGCGTTCTGGTCTACATCATCCGCACCTGGGGTGGCTATCCGGACGCGGTGGCCTTTGCCGTGTTGCTGATGAACATGGCCGCGCCCACCATCGACTATTACACCCGTCCCCGCACCTACGGACACGGAGTGGTCAACAATGAATAATCGCCGCGCCATACTCATGGCCTCCGTGATTCTCGGGGCCTTCGCCATAGCGGGGACCTCCCTGGTCGCCTTTACCCACAAGGCCACTGCGGCACGTATTGAGCACAACGAACGGGAGGCCCTGCTGGCGTCACTGCACGCCCTGGTCCCGGAAACCAGTGTGGACAACGACATGGTCTCCGATATGATCCAGATCAGCGCCCCGGAGGATCTCGGTGCCCCTCAGACCACGGTCTATCGGGGGCGCAAGCTGGAGCAACCGGTCGCTGCCGTGCTGACCACCATGGTGCCCAACGGTTACAGCGGACCGATCAAACTGCTGGTGGCGGTAGACTACGACGGCACCCTGGGCGGGGTCCGGGTGATCAGCCACAAGGAGACCCCCGGACTGGGAGACAAGATCGAGGAGCGGCGCTCGGACTGGATCTACGGGTTCACCGGCAAATCCCTGGATAACCCCCCATTGGAAAAATGGGCCGTCAAACGCGATGGCGGCGTGTTCGATCAGTTCACGGGTGCCACCATCACCCCCCGGTCGGTGGTCGATGCGGTAAAAAAGACCCTGCTCTATGTACGCGACCACAAGGACGCATTGTACGACCGGCAAAACAGCGCAAAACCCGAGGGAGCCGCCCATGGCTGATCACTCCTACCGGCAGATCGTGACCGACGGTCTGTGGCACAACAACCAGGCCCTGGTCGCTCTGCTCGGCCTGTGCCCATTGCTCGCGGTGAGTAATACCGCAATCAACGGTCTCGGTCTGGGTCTCGCCACCACCACCGTCCTAGTCGCCTCCAATGGCACGGTCTCCCTGATCCGCAACCTGGTTCGGCCAGAGGTACGCCTGCCGGTCTTTGTATTGGTAATCGCCTCGTTCGTGACCGCCATCGAGCTGGGCATGAACGCCTACTTTCACGAACTCTACAAGATTCTCGGCATCTTCATCCCGTTGATCGTCACCAACTGCACCATCATCGGCCGGGCTGAAGCCTTTGCCTCGAAAAACAATTTCAGCCGCTCGTTGCTTGACGGACTGAGCATCGGTATCGGCTTCACGTTGGTACTGATGACCCTGGGAGGGATGCGGGAACTGGTGGGTCAAGGTACCCTGTTCGACCAGGCTCAGCTGATGTTCGGCGACATCGCTCAGGGGCTGACCCTGAAGATCGAGAACTTTCCCGGCATGCTGGTGGCGATCCTACCCCCAGGCGCGTTCATCGGACTGGGTCTGATGATCACCGCCAAGAATCTGATCGACAAACGACTCGCCCAACGTAAACGCATGGAAACCACCGTGACCGACAACGAAGCCCAGAGTGTGGCCGGTTGAACGCGACACCTTGAGAGTCCCACGTATCCACACCCTACAAGCCTTGTCCCAAGGAATTTCCCTGACCCTGGACGAGGCATCCTCGCACCATGTGCGCCAGGTGCTCAGACTGCGCATGGGTGATCCGCTCATTCTCTTCACCTCCCAGGGCGAGGAGTATGCCGCCCGGCTCACCCAGGTCAGCAAACAGGGGGTTCAGGCTGATATTGGTGAGCAGCTACGTAACGAGCCCGCTCCCACACTGGGCATCCACCTGATGCTCGGCATCTCCCGGGGCGAGCGCATGGATTTCGCACTGCAGAAGGCTACCGAATTGGGGGTGACCCGCATCACTCCGCTCCTGACCCAACGTTGTGTAGTAAAGCTGGACGAGAAAAAACGCAGCAGTCGGATGGATCACTGGCACAAGGTCGTGATCCATGCCTGTGAGCAGTCGGGTCGTTGCCGTGTGCCGCAATTCGATGCCCCGCTGGAGCTCTCCGTGGTACTGGGGGAAAGACTCCCCGGATGCGCCTTGCTGCTCGATCATCGCAGCGTAAAAACCCTGGCAGACCTCAGCAAGCCGGAAGGCTCGGTGTCACTTCTGATCGGACCGGAAGGCGGTCTCGCCCCGGAAGAGCGTGAGCAGGCCTGCGGCCTTGGATTTCAGGGTGTTCGGCTGGGTCCCCGGGTACTGCGCACCGAAACTGCGCCGCTAGCGGCCATCGCCGCGATTCAGGCACTTTGGGGTGATTTTTGCTAAACCAGAACAGCGGATCGTCCGCACCCATCAGCGTCGCCGGCCACCCCGTCGCTGCTTCATGCGATCCGGGCCTACGTGGATCAGGTTGTCCTCGAAATAGCTGTTATCCAGCGCGGCTATGGCGGCGCGCGCTTCGTGCCCTTCCATATTGATGGTGGCAAATCCCCGACAATCTCCGGTGAATATGTCACGCGAGAGTTTCAGGTCACGGACTACGCCGTGCTGTTCAAAGAGGGCTGTCAGACTCTCTTCGGTGGTTTTTTTGGGCAAGCCACGGACGGATAGGGTAATCAATGCTCAAATCCTGTTTGACAAGCAGTCCATCCATTGCGACGGACTGAGAAGGAAAGCCCGACTGTGAAAGCCCGGCGGCGATCGACCTGGCGATGCCTGAACCGGCATCGTCAGGTTGCAATCAAATCACAGCGGCGTGACGTTATCGGCCTGAGGCCCTTTCTGCCCTGCAACTTCAGAGAACTCGACCTTCTGGCCCTCTTCCAGAGAGCGATGGCCAGTACCCGCGATGGAGCGAAAATGGACGAACAGGTCTTTGCCGTTTTCCCGCTCAATGAATCCAAAACCCTTGGCGTTGTCGAACCACTTCACGGTTCCGGTTTGTCTTTCTGACATCTGTAATTACCTAAATTTTGTATGGAATAAAAACGCTGACATTCTTCGTCAGTGCGCAACACGAACCGCGCAGACATACTATGGGCTTGATTCAGATGTACCGAAGGGAACAGTGAAGATAACGCGAAATAGATGAGGGCTGAAGCTGTGTTGTGAGTGACACGTTACACCCTCGTAGGAAAAGAAACAAGACCTAACTGCAACGAATCGCGTAGCAGTCTCTTCTCACGCACGACTAGCTGTCGCTGTGGTGAGCGATCACACCCTTGTAAACGATCGCGGAGACATCCCGGATCACCTTGCTGCGGGAGCGGATCCAGGTCGTGTAGTTCTTGGCGCTGCTCTGCTTTTCTATGACACCGATCAGGATGTAGGGATAGCGTTTGCCATCCGAGCCTTTCACACTGAGGATACCCATATCTCCGCACAGACGTGCGGTGCTACCGGTTTTGTTGTACACCCGGGTGTCCTTGGGCACCTCCGGAACGCCGGTATAGAGGCGATCAGATCCCGGCAGGGACATCAGACGCTTGATTTCGTCCGCCCCGGCGATGCCCCGGTTCCAGATGGCATAGAGAAACCGGCTGTAATCATGAACCGAGGCGCGGTTGCGGTAGGTCTTACCGTTCGCCGGAATATATTCGACCAGAAGGGTATCCTGGAAGATGCCGGGATAGTGCTGTTTGAGTATTCTCTCCACGGTCTGGGGTCCACCGACCTGGCGAATGACCCAGTTGGTCGAGGCATTGTTGGAATGCTGGATCATCCGTCGCATATGGCGTCGACTTTTAGGTCCATATTTCAAGGTGCCTTCCTTGACCTTCTGGAAAAACGCAGCGGCAATGAAGGGTTTGACCAGACTGGCCGCCTGGAACTGGACATCCTCGTTGATCGTCACCAGCTTTTGGCCCGTTGTAAAGTCGTACACAGACCAACCGGTGCGTTCGTCGCTGGCGAGTTTACCGGTGCGGCGCAGCTCGTCGATATAGGCTTCCACTGCCTGTTCCAGGTTATTGACGTTTTGGGAGGAGACCTGGGGCTCGGCCTGGCTGATGGTTGTTTCGATATCTTTGGGCAAAGGCGATTCATCCGCCGGTTTCCAATCCCGTGCCTGGATCGGACTGACTGCGTCGAGCCCCCGTTTCTTCAGCAGTGCCGAATGGGATTTCACCAGGCGTGCGGTACTGGCGGTATCGCCATTGCGCCGATAGATCAATCCAAACAGGTTATCCTCGGCAACCACCACCAGATCCCTCTCGAAACTGTGTCCGAGTATCCGCATGACCTGGATTCGGTAGTCCTTCACGGCGGCCAGATTTCGCGACCAGACATAGGACACGTCAAATCCCTGTCCGGCAAAAACCGGATTGGCGTCCATGAGACTGAAACAAACGGCCAGTAGTCCAAGAGCAAAGATTCGACTGTTCATAGCCATACCCGTTATTTCGATAATATTTCAGTGCCTTAAGCGCTAATTCTATAGTGATTACTGAATACCGGACAAGCAGAAATCCCCTGCCGCCATAAAAAACCATCAAATTGCCCACGTTTTGTCTGGCGGATTATCCGGGCAGCACCCTGGGACATTCCAAAACCCTGTTACGAGTCCCTGTGCCGTAGTCAGTTCATCGGCCGATTCCACGTCCTTTTGAGCCTAGGTGCGGGCAAGGTGTTGATGGATTATGCGGAGACTGGTTATTATTCTATATTTGGGATGCGCCCGGCGGGTCATTGATTTCATCATCGACACGACACGCCTGATCCCCCATCCATTGCCTAAAATCGTATCGTTATTAGCGGGAACGGCCGAGCGGTGAAATTAATCATGTATAAAGACGCGATCAGATTCCTGCTGATTGTTGTAGCAATCGTCTCTCCCACTCATACGGTGGTGGCCGGGAAATTCTACAAATGCTTCAACGAGGACGGGGAACTGGTCTACCAGCAGGTTGCCTGTGATTCCAACATCAAGCAGGAAACCGTACACGTCTTTACTGCACCGGATCAACACACTCAGTTGGGCAGCCAATCGATGGGCAACTCGGAATATATCGCCAAAGGCGCGGAACCGGCGACGACCGATACCCTGCAATTCCAAAGCCGTCTGCTCAACGTCCTGGCGCAACTCGTTCCGATCAAGATTGCCGTTCAGGAATACTACATGGTGAATGGCGGTTGGCCGGAACACCCCCAGGTCATGGGATTCAACCAGGAAAATCTCAAAAGCAGCGATATCAACGAAATCCTCATGGGTGACCAGGGCGCGATTGTCGTATGGTTGAATGAAGGTTTCGGCCAGGAAAAGAGACTTATACTGGCCCCCCAGCTGGTGATGGACGGAACCAGCATGGAGTGGCAATGCCAGGCAAATTTTCCCGCTAGTTCATTGACCCAGAGCGGCGTTCCTTTGTGCCAATCGCGTTCGAGGTATTAACGTAAGTTTCCGCACCAAATTGTTCATGGATAGAATCAAGCAATTCATTCTATAGTCCTTTGCGCGCTTCCTTTCCTTCGCGGTGAAATAGACCGGCCTTGCGAACCAGGGCATTAAAGAAGACATGCCTACAATCGCACCTCTCATGCCCTGGGTTGACCATTCAACGTAGTTTTATTGTACGCCACGTTTCCACGTTCGGTGTGGGAATAAGATGAAGCTGCACCGCCAATTATCACGACTTATGTGGAGAAGCGAGCCTCTTTCATTGTGGCTGTCCGGTTTGTCGGGTCTGCATTCCCACGCAGAGCGTGGGAACGAGGTAGTGGGAACGGGAGGATACCCTGTTTGTTGACGGGTATTTAATAAATATCCTTGACGATAACTGCCTAAGCAGTTATTTTCCTGCCTAAGCAGCAATCAACCCGTACTTGATGATTTTTTCCTTTCATGAGCAGAAAAAAGCAATCCGCATCCGTCACCCCACCACCGACTGAAGCTGGACAACGCGACGAGCCGCTCTACAACGTAGAGTCCTGGACCATGGAAGAAAGCCTGGGCTATTTGATGCATCAGGTTCGGAATCGGCTTGTGACCGCTATCGATACGGAACTCGAACCACTGGATATCACCTGGGCGCAGTGGGGTACGCTGTTGAAAATCGCCAATGGCTGCGCGACTACTGCCACGGATTTGAGTCGGAGCATGGCGGGCGACAGCGGATCGATGACACGCATGCTTGACCGATTGGAACAAAAGGGTCTGATCCAACGCGAACGCAGTTCGGAAGACCGGCGCATCGTGCAGCTATCCCTGACCCGGGCTGGACAGAAACTCTACCCCCAGCTGCCTCCAATTGCCGTCAATGTGCTGAACCGGCATCTGCGTGGCTTCAGCCAGGACGAGTTGGAGACCATGAAGAACTTTCTGCACCGTATGCTGGCCAATTCAGCAAAAGAATGATGCCGCGTATCACGACGTCGGTCACGGCCCCCCGACTTGTGTGAAGCGGGAAACGACCGGCGATTTCGAGATCCAACAGGGAGATAAAAATGGCTCAGCCTGAAAACGACACCACAGCGCCTGAAACCCCACCGGAACGCAAGCGCAAGCCCATGATGTTCCTACTGGCCGTCATCTTCGTGGCCACCGGTATCGGCTACGCCAGTTGGTGGAATCTCATTGGCCGTTATGTCGAGGAAACCGACGACGCCTATGTGGCCGGCAACGTTGTACAGATCACACCACAAACCCATGGCACGGTACTCGCGATCCACGCAGACAACACCGATTATGTCGACGCGGGCGAGACCCTGGTGGAACTGGATAAAGCCGATGCCCAACTGGCCCTGGACCAGGCTAAGGCACAGTTGGCGCAGACCGTACGAGAGGTACGCACACTGTTCGCGACCAGTGACTCACTGGCCGCCTCGGTGGATCTGCGCAAGGCGGATGTGGAGAAGGCTCGGGATGATCTGGCCCGCCGCAAGGCCCTCAACGACAGCGGCGCGGTTTCATCCGAAGAGCTGGAACATGCCCGCACCACGCTGGCCGCCGCCGATGCGGCACTCACTGCCGCACGGGAGGAGTATGCCTCGAATCATGCCCTGATCGACAATACCAGCGTTGCTGAACATCCCAACGTTTTAAAGGAAGCAGCCCGGGTGCGCGCAGCCTGGCTGGCCCTGGACCGCACCGGGATACCGGCTCCGGTTTCTGGTTATGTCGCCAAACGAGCCGTGCAGTTGGGTCAGCAAGTAGCGCCGGGGGCACCTTTGATGGCGGTAATTCCCCTGGACCAGCTCTGGGTGGACGCCAATTTCAAGGAGGGTCAATTGCGGCAAATGCGTATCGGTCAGGCGGTAACGCTGACATCCGATGTCTATGGAAACGCCGTCGAGTACCACGGTAAAGTAGTCGGTCTGTCGGCGGGCACTGGGTCGGCCTTCGCCCTGCTACCAGCCCAGAATGCTTCCGGCAACTGGATCAAAGTGGTACAGCGGGTCCCGGTACGGATTGCCCTCGACACCGACGAGTTGTCCAAGCATCCACTTCGGGTCGGATTGTCAATGCGGGTGAAGGTGGATCTGCACGACCAGAGTGGCAGCCAGCTTGCGGACTCCGCCTCACGCAAACAATCGAGCCATCGAACTGCCGTCTACACCCGCCAGGATAGCGGTGCAGACGCCCTGGTCCAGGGTATCATTGAGGCTAACCTACCCGGTCTGGCCAGTCACACCCCTGGGGCGGCACAAAGTCTTGCCCCCAGTACGGCCAGATTCCCTGACAATATGGCCACGTTAAAACCGGCAACGATCGCAGAACATCAAAGCCTCGACCGCTGAAACAACTG